>NZ_JAEQCT010000128.1:0-17624 GCF_020738205.1 Microcoleus sp. PH2017_24_DOB_U_A | reverse complement strand
ATTCCTGTAGTTTTAGGACTGTGGACTAAAATTACTAACGTAGATGTCTAACATTGACTACTTTTGGGTAGCTTTGTCCATGTTTTTACGAGCGGTTTCAACAACTCATCACCAAAGGCGCAGATCAACTTAGATTATGTAGTCTATGATACTGAATTTTCTTGGGTTCTGTGTGCTATTGTAGCAAAAATTTACAATCTAGATCGAAAAATCGGGTCAAAGCTGAAAAGACCGATCGAATATTTGGGCGATCGACAGCGATCGATTACCATAGCAAAAAACATCTAATTCACAGCAACCGCCAAGACGGTTATGAGGTTCCCTCTTCCTTATTGCCTCTTCCTTATTCCTTCCATCCTTTACATCCTTTACATCCGTTTCACAATCCGTTGCCGAACTTCCTTCTTGCTTCGGTCAACTGTCAACTGTCAACTGTCAACTGTCAACTGTCAACATGAACCCAACCGAAAAATCTCACTGGAAAACCCTAGATAGATTTGTAGAAATCAACTCTCATTGGGTAAAACTAATTGGCGAACATCTCGAAACAACCGAAGGACAAATAGTCGAATATTGGCGAGTAGAAAGAGCAGATTCCGTTGTAATTTTAACAATTCAAGCTGACAAATTGCTGTTTCCCGCACCGATGTACCGCCCCGGCGTGGCATCCACAACCCTTGACTTTCCAGGCGGTCGCGTACCAGAAGCCACAACACCAGCAGCCGCAGTTCCAGCTATAATCAAAAAAGAACTAGGCGTGACAGAAAGTGCGATCGCCCGCATCCAACCAATCAACACCACAGGCTGGGAAATCAACAGTTCATTCTCCAATCAAAAACTCTACGGTTTTGTAGCAGAATTGCACCCCACAGCCACAGTAAACCCCGAACTCATCGGTGCTGCATATCCTGTCACCCCCGATGGAATTCGCGACTTGCTCAAAAAATTAACTTGCCTCCAATGTCGAGCATTGTTGCTAGAATGGCAAAACCAAGATGATTTTAGATTTAGGATTTAGGATTTAGGATTTAGGGGATGCTCCCGCGACACTAGCCGATTAACGATTTCTTAAAACCAACATCACCGAAACTAATGATACCTGTCAATAATCATGAAGTTGCTGTCGAATGCCTCGACGTTACATATCGGCTCAACCGCAGACATTTAGTAGACAAACTCAATTTCAAAGTGCTGCAAGGAGAAGTATTAGTATTGCTGGGACGCAGCGGTAGCGGCAAAACTACTACCATGAAATTGATTAACAATTTACTGACACCAAGCAGCGGCGAAGTGCTTGTTATGGGAAAACCGACAACTCAGTGGGATTCAATTCAACTGCGGCGAAAAATTGGCTACGTAATTCAAGAAATCGGTTTGTTTCCCCATTTTACCGTCGAGCAAAACGTTGGTTTAGTGCCCAAATTGGAAGGCTGGGAGGACGATCGCATAAAATATCGCGTCCACCAACTGTTAGAATTACTGAATCTCGACCCCCAGCACTTCGCCAAACGCTATCCCCATCAGTTATCCGGCGGACAGCGGCAGCGTGTAGGCGTCGCCAGAGCACTTGCAGCAGACCCTCCGCTGCTGTTAATGGACGAACCGTTTGGTGCTTTAGACCCCATTACTCGCTTGGAATTGCAGCGGGAATTCCGTCAATTACAGCAGCAACTAGGGAAAACTGTGATTTTTGTGACTCACGGAATTCAAGAAGCTTTTTTTTTAGCCTCTAAAATTGGTTTGATGCAAGATGGGCGATTGGTTGAATTTGCCGCGCCGGATCAATTTATTAAATCTCAGCATCCAGAAGCTCGCGCCTTTTTGGAATCTTTTTAATTAGCTAAATTGGAATGCTGTTAGCAATCATGAATTACGCAATGATTAATTTTATTAACCGCTATGGTGCTGAGATGGTTCAGAGGTCGATGGAACACTTGTATTTAGTAATAGTCGCGATTGTTATATCTACGATTGTGGGAATTCCTCTGGGGATTTTAGTTACTAGAAAACCCAAATTGAAAAAGCCGATTTTGGGATTTGCGAATATTATGCAAACAATTCCTAGTTTAGCTTTGTTTGGCTTGTTAATTCCGGTGCCGGTATTGGGCGGAATAGGCGATCGCACGGCAATCATCGCCCTGACACTCTATTCCCTACTGCCGATTATCCGCAACACTTACACGGGCATTGTCGGCGTCGATCGGGCGATTGTGATGGCCGGGACAGGCATGGGAATGACGGATATGCAACTGTTGTGGCAAGTGGAACTTCCATCGGGCTAGCAACTATTGCGGCGGCAATTGGTGCAGGTGGCTTGGGAGTCTTTATTTTTCGGGGCGTTGCTACAGTCAACAATCAGTTACTTTTGGCTGGGGCAATTCCGGCGGCTTTGATGGCCTTAGCTGCGGATTTTGGGCTGGGTTTCGTGGAAGCGCGTCTCTCGAAAAGTACATTGAAAGGTGTTAAAGATGACTGAATTTGTGATTGCTGAAATCGTGCACTATCTTAAGGTATGTAGTTGCGCTTCAGCGCTCCGATCTTATATATATTAAGAGAGCGCTGAAGCGCAACAACGTACCTTAAGAGCGCTGAAGCGCAACTACGTACCATGTTTAAGCCGATCGCACTTCCTCTGCTAAATTCATCTCAGGTTCAGCCTTTAAAAGCGGCAAACTCACCCTAAAAATAGATCCCTGATTCTCGCCCGCACTCTCCGCAGCAATTGTCCCGCCGTGTGCTTCCACTAAATGGCGGACGATCGCCAATCCCAATCCCAGCCCGCCATATTTGCGCGTCAGAGACACATCTTCCTGGTAGAAAGAATCAAAAATAGATAGCAAAAAGTCAGGGTGGATGCCTTTACCAGTATCGCTGACGGCAATCAGCGCCCGATCCTCTGCGCGGGATCCGCTAACGCCCGATCGCTCCAGCCGAATCTCCACTCTGCCACCGTTAGGAGTAAACTTAATCGCATTAGAAAGCAAGTTCCAGACAATCTGCTGGAGTCGTACCGCATCGCCAGACACCAGCCCCAGATCCGGCACCATCGCATGAATCTCGATCGACTTCGCAGCGGCTGCCGTTTTCACAGTATCGATCGCAGATTCGACAGCCAAACTCAAATTCACCGGGGTGGGATTCAAGCTCAGTTTGCCGTGCATAATCCCCGCAATATCGAGCAAATCATCAATCAACTGAGTCTGCAATCTGGCATTGCGCTCGATCGTGTCTAAAGCTTTAGCAGTTTGAGCCGCATTCAAGGCTTGACTTTGCAGCAGTTGCGCCCACCCCAGGATCGGATTCAAGGGCGATCGCAATTCGTGAGAAAGCACAGCCAAAAATTCATCCTTAGCGCGGTTAGCTTTTTCCGCTGCTGCGCGCAGAGCTTTTTCCTGCTGCAAAATACTGTCGCGCTGCTCTTCCAAGCATTTTTTGTCTTCAATATCAGTTGCCGTACCAAACCATTTGACAACTCGATCCGATTCATTCTTGACGGGAATAGCTTGGTGCAAAAACCATCGATACACGCCGTCGCAGCGGCGCAATCGACCTTCGGCTTGATAAGGGCTGCCGTCTTGTTGAGCAGACATCCAACGATCGCCCATGGTAGAGACATCATCAGGATGGACAACTGCCGGCCAACCTTCAGCTTGAGCTCGTGCTACCGTCAACCCCGTAAAATCTAACCAGCGTTGGTTGACATCGAGCAATACCCCGTCAACGTTCGCTGTCCATACCAATTGCGGGATTGATTCCGTTAAATATCGATAGCGTTCTTCGCTTTGACGGATCTCTTTCTCAGCTTGTTTGCGATCGGTAATGTCGATCAGCGTTCCCACATAGCCAGTCACCGTTCCGTTACAGTCTAGGTAGGGCAGCGACTGGGTGTAGTACCAGGTAATGCTGCCGTCTGGCTGGACGTGCCTGCCTTCGTTCTGGTAAATTCCTCTGGGCTCGGGTTTTTGACACCACTCCAGCCATTCCCGTCTGAGACGATCGCATTCGTCGGGATGCAAAGTTTGCACCCATCCCATCCCCAAGGCCTCTTCTACCGATCGGCCTGTCATTTCGCCCCAACGGCGGTTGACATAGAGACAGTTATTGTCAATATCAAACCGGAAAATGGCTGTTGGAGAGGCTTCTGCCAGAGTCGCAAACTGGCGCTCGCTTTCCTGCAAAGCGATTTCTGCTTGTTTGCGATCGGTAATATCCTCAGCAATCCCTGTGAACCGATAAATTTTTCCTGTCTCATCTTTGAGCGGAAAACAGCGGTCTCTCACCCAGCGTACAGTGCGATCGGGCAAAACAATCCGGTACTCTTCATCGAACTTTCCTTCAACAGCTTTCTGCTCAAACGCTCGGGCGTTCGATTCGCGGTGTTCCGGATGCACTAAATCCTGCCAAACCCGAGAGTCATCATACAAAGATTGGGGATTCAAGCCCCACAGCCGTTCGTAGGCAGGACTGACATAAAGCACTCGCCCCGAAGGGTAATCGGAAATCCAGAACACAGCATCGATGCTTTCTGCTAACTGGCGGAAGCGTTCTTCGCTTTCCCGTAAAATTGCTTCGGTGCGCTTCCGCTCTTGCAGTTCGTGTTGTGCTTGCTGATAAAGCTCAGCCTGCCGAATGGCAATGCTCACCTGCTGAGCCAACTGCTGAAGCAAATCAATTTCTAAGGGTTGCCACAGGCGCGGGGCGCCACAGTGATGGACAATCAGCAGTCCCCAGCACTGGTTTTCGTGCAGGATCGGTACGACTAGATTTGCCCTGATTTGAAATTGAGTCAGCAGTTCGATGTGACAAGGGTCGATCGAGCCATCATGAATATCTGTTTTTGCCGTCACCAATCCTTGACGGTAGGGTTCAAGATAACTGCTTGCCAAACAGGGATCGTAGATTTGGGAAGCTAGGATCGATCGCCAGTCTGGCCCCACAGATTCCGCTACCACAGTCCCGCCGCCATCTGAGTGCAAACGAAATACGATCGCCCGATCCGTGTCGAGAAACTGTCGCACTTCCTCTACGGTTGTTTGCAAAACGCGCTCTAAATCCAGCGATTGGTGAACTTGCTGGGCAATTAGGGCGATCGCCCGCTCTCGCTGCACTTGTTGCAGGCGTTCTGCTTCTGCCTGTTTAGACTGAGTGAGGTCTACTACTGTACCCAGGAGCCGCAGCGGTTTGCCAGCCCAGTCATAGTAAAGTTGCCCTTTAGCGCCTACCCAATGCAGCGAGTCATCGGCCCAGACAGCGCGAAATTCAACTTCATAGCTAATCCCTGTCTCAAGGGTAGTGGTTATAGCCTCGCCAATTATCTCGCGGTCTTCGGGATGTACGAGTTCGATAAAATCTTCATAACTTGCCGGATAAGTTCCCAGCGGTAGACCAAAAATCGGCCCTACCAGATTAGACCACACTACACAATTGTTAGGAATCTGCCATTCCCAAGTACCCATCCCAGCGGCTTTCAATGCTAAGTGCAAGCGTTCTTCGTTTTGTTGCAGCTTGGCGTGTAATTGCGCTTTGTCGATCGTCCCCTTCACCGCCATCCGCAAACTCTCCGGTGCGATTTGTTCTTTGATGAGATAGTCTTGGGCGCCGGCTTTGATGGCTTCGACTGCGATCGTCTCGTTCCCAACTCCGACCACAATTACAGGCAAATATCGCTGCGATACTATTTTGCTTCGCAGTTGGGCGATAAATTGCAAACCGTCCATATCTGGCAGCCGATTATCGAGCAACACCAGATCCGGCTGGTGTTGTTCCCACAGCGCCAAGCCTTCTTGCCCTAACGGCGCTGCGATTATTTTGTATTGGTACTCGCGATCGCGCAGCAGATACTGTCGGTACTTATGACAGTCTTCCGGGCTGCGATCGACAATCAAGACGGTGCGCTGGATCTGACTCATTGCAAACCTTCCTTGCAAGCGCGATCGATCTTCATGGCAATTTCACAGCACCCATCGTGTAAAGCCTGGATGCTTCCCTTCAATTGACGAACATTCATCGGAGCGATCGTACAGCTATTTGTAACAGATACTGGCAAAACATCAGCCAAACGCAGAAAGTCTATTTTTTGTACAGGCTTAAAAAGCACATCGTGGCTACCAATACCACAATACCAATACATTCTATCTACTTTCAACAAATTATAGGTGCATAAAGTTTAAACCGTCAGCGTTGTGATTTTCTGCAAACCATCCGCGTTCGGAGGATTCGCCATCAGATTGCGGATTTCATTTGAGCGTGCAATGTATTCTCGATCGCTTAAAACAGCTTCACTCCCCTCCAGAGAAATAGGACTTGCCAAATCAATCCAAGAACGACAACCGCCGTATTCAGAAATGTACTGAATTTCGGCTGTTTCTGCGAGGCGATAAGCCCGCAGCAATAAAATATAAATTGGCTGATTTTTTTTCCATTTCAGGCGGTCGCCGACAAATTTTTCATTCCAAATATGGTAGGGAAATAGCGCATTAATTGCTGGTTCCCAAGCCACCAAAAAAACATCAGTAATCTCAGCCCAACTGCCAATTCTAATAGTTTCCGGATGCCAACCAGATTCTACAGTTTTTACTTGACTTGCAAAATCTGGCTTTAATAAATCAGGTTGTTGGTGTTCAAAAGTTGGATACAGTAAAACTTGCTTGTCACTGACATTAAACTGTCCCGCTTGTTCGCGAATACCACCTTTTCGCAACAGCACAATCGTTCTGCCCCCTTCCAAAGCATTAACAGCTACATTCCATTCTTTCAGCGCGCGAGTAGTTGATTTCATAGGATTTATTTGGGTTTTAACAATAGTAACAAAATCGCTGATTCAAAGCTACTCTACCTACTTTTTTCTGTTAAAATTAGATAGATTGAGGGTGAATACTAAAAATCCAAATCAGGACTTAGGGTATGGAAAAGCGACAATTGGGTACATCAGAAATTCAAATTACCCCGATAATTATGGGGACTTGGCAAGCTGGGAAGCGGATGTGGGTGGGAATTGAGGATGCCGAAACTGTCAAAGCCATGCGCGCCGCTTTTGAGGCCGGTATTACCACCTTTGATACGGCTGAGGTTTACGGAGAAGGGCATTCGGAACAAATTATCGGTCAAGCACTTTCAGACGTGCGATCGCAAGTAGTTTATGCTAGCAAAGTTTTCGCCAACCACCTCAGACCAGATTTGGTAGTCGAAGCGTGCGATCGATCGCTAAAAAACCTCAACACCGATTATATCGACCTGTACCAAATCCACTGGCCCGCCGGCACTTGGAATTCCGAAGCCGTACCAATTGCCGAAACCATGGACGCCCTGAACAAATTAAAGCAACAGGGGAAGATTCGGGCGATCGGCGTTTCCAACTTTTCCCGCGCCCAAATAGCAGAAGCCGCCCAATACGGACGCATTGACAGCTTACAACCGCCCTATTCTCTGTTTTGGCGCTGGGTAGAAAAAGACGCCATGCCCTACTGTACCGAAAATAATATCTCAATCATCGCCTATTCATCTCTAGCTCAAGGAATATTGACAGGTAAATTTGGGCCAGAACACAAATTTGCAGAAGGCGACCACCGCACCAAAAATAAGCTGTTCCTCAAAGAAAATTATGCCCGAGTGCAAACAGCATTAAATCAACTCAAGCCAATTGCCGATCGCCACCAAACAAGCTTAGGAAACTTAGCATTAGCGTGGTTGATTGCCCAGCCACAAACCAATGCAATTGTCGGCGCCCGCGACGCAGAACAAGCCACCGATAACGCTAAAGCGGCTGAGGTAAAGTTGAGTCAGGAGGACTTAAAAGAGATTGACGCGATCGGGCGAACAGTCACCGATCGTTTAGATGACAATCCCGTCATGTGGAACTTCTAAAATAGTTGACAGTTGACAGTTGACAGTTGACAGTTGACAGTTGACAGTTGATAAAGAACTTTAGTCCGAACGATCAAACCAACTTTTAAAGTCTCGGACGCATGGATAGTCAGAAACCGGGTTTTTTGCATTGTACTGCGTTACAGCCCGCAGATTCGATATAAAACCCGGTTTTTTTGGTATTTATTCACAAGTTTTATTCGCTCTAGCTTCCCATATCTCAAATCCCAAATCCCCAAATCCCAAATCCCAAATCGAATGAGTTACTGCCTAAACCCCAATTGTTCCAAGCCCCAAAACCCGGATGCAGCCAAAATTTGCCGAAATTGTCGGTCAAAACTGCTGCTGCGCGACAGATATCGGGCCATAAAGGCGATCGGACAAGGAGGTTTTGGCAGAACATTCCTCGCCGTTGACGAAGACAAACCCTCAAAACCCCGCTGCGTCATCAAACAATTTTTACCCACAGAAACCCAACTCATCCCATCAGCCAGCAATCGCAACAGCAAAAAAGCCGCCGAACTTTTTGAACAAGAAGCAATCCGATTGGATGAATTGGGAAAACACCCTCAAATTCCCGAACTATTAGCCTATTCCATCCAAGACAACCGACAATATGTAGTCCAAGAATTCATCGACGGACAAAACCTAGCACAAATTATAGCAACAGAAGGCACATTTACAGAAACTCAGATTCAAGAATTACTCAACAGCTTACTACCCGTCCTGCACTTCATCCATTCTCACAACGTTATTCACCGAGACATCAAACCAGGAAATATCATCCGCCGCGCCGATAAACAATTAGTTATAGTAGACTTTGGCGCTGCCAAAATTGCCACAGGTACAGCCTTACTCAAAACAGGAACCAGCATCGGCAGCCCCGAATACATCGCCCCGGAACAAGCCCGAGGCAAAGCATCTTTCACCAGCGATTTGTACAGTTTAGGCGTAACTTGCCTGTATTTATTAACTCAAGTTTCCCCATTTGATCTGTTCGATCCGGGCGAGGATGCCTGGATTTGGCGGCAGTATTTAAGTAACAACCCGGTGAGTAAAGAACTCGGGAAAATTTTAGATAAAATGATTGAAAATGCTACCAACCGCCGCTATCAAACTGCTGTAGAAGTATTAACACAACTGAATCCCCAAGCAGCAATTAAACTCACCATTCCGCAAAAAATCACCAAACCAGTCAAACCCGCCACCAATCCCAATCCGCCCCCACAGCAAACCCATAACTGGCAATGTATTCACACATTAAGCGGACACAAAAACTTAATTTCATCTGTAGCTTTCAGCCCCAACGGAGAAGTTATCGCCAGCGGCAGCGATGACAAAACAATCAAACTTTGGCAAGTTGAAGACGGGCAAGAAATAGTCACTCTCGCAGGACACGCTAACTCAGTTTATACAGTAGTTTTCAGCCCTGACGGAAAGACACTCGCCAGCAGCAGCCACGACAAAACAATCAAACTTTGGCGAATGAAAGACGGGCAAGAAATTCGCACACTTTCCGGTCACATTAACTCCGTTTATGGCTTAGCTTTCAGTCCAGATGGCGAAACTATTGCTAGTAGCAGTTGGGACAAAACCATCAAACTTTGGCGCGTGAAAGACGGGCAAGAAATTTGCACGTTTTCCGGTCACATTAACTTAGTTTACTTCGTCGCCTTCAGTCCAGACGGAGAAACTATTGCTAGCAGCAGTTGGGACAGAACCATCAAAATTTGGCGAGTCAAAGATGGCAAGCTAATTCGCACGCTGACAAGTCATACGGACTGCGTTCGCTGCCTAGCTTTCAGCCCAAACGGAGAGTTTCTGGCAAGCGGCAGTCACGACAATACGATCAAAATTTGGTGGGTTAAAGATTGGCAAGAAGTTTTAACTATTACAGGTCATTCCTGGTACGTTGATTCGATCGCATTTAGTCCAGATAGCGAGATTCTGGCTAGTAGCAGCAATCAAACAATCAAGATTTGGCGGGTTAAAGACGGTGAAGAAATTTGTAATATTGCGGGTCATACTAACTCGGTGTATTCTGTTAATTTTAGCCCGGAAGGAGAGTTTTTGGCGAGCGGCAGCAGTGATAAAACTATTAAGATTTGGCAGAATATGATGTTTGTTTGATTACCCACAATCAAAATTGTTTGTAATCGTTGGGCGGGGGCAGGTTTATGAGAAGTTTCGGTTTTAGGCAATTATTGTTGGTGAACCTGCCCCTACAGGAATTACGATCGATTCACCGGAAACGATAGGATTCAACCGTTCTCCCTTTCAATTTTCCGTCGCAACTCCCGAATTACTGTACTTGTATGGCGATCGCGCGACATTTGCCAGCATTCCTCCACAATTTCTGATACATTAAAATTGGGAAAATAACGGCTAACTGAACTTTCGACATATCGCTCGTTTTGCCAGTCGTAAATTCTGAGCTTATTTTTCTTAAACAGCCACACTTCCGGCACTTGATAAGGCAAGTAATCATCTACATCCGTGTAGCTAGTTACATCTACTTCAATTACTAAATCGGGTGGCGGTTCAACATCCCAAGCAATCCGATCTTTACCAAGAATTGCCGCGCAATTATCGATATAAAAACAATAATCTGGTTCAATCCCTCTTTCTTCCGGCAAATCCATCGTAATTGGTGTAAACGCTTCATAATCTCGCCCCAAGAAATCTAGCAGAACTATTGCCACAATTGCGATAATATGAGCTTGTTTTCCGTGTACGGGTAAAGGGGACATTAATAAAATCTCTCCTGGTCGATATTTGATGCGCGGAATCTGACGATCGCCCAATTGTTCTACAAGCGCTTGGTAATCCTGCCAACTACCAGGAAATTTTATCAGCGTTCCTGGGGGTAAGTGAATTTTTTCTGGGGTGACAACTGCAAACATAAAACTTATACCTCCTGACTGAGGATGTGTGTTTTAAACAACTAAAAGCTATTATCAATCTATCTGCTTCACTACCTCCAAGGCTAACCCGAGCACTTCTGCAATTTGCTCATCCTTCAATCCCAACTGTCGTAATTTACCAACCATTGCAATTTTAACTTGATTCGTGCCATCCTGGTAGTCGGGAGTCGCCGGCTGACTTTTATCTGGGGTAGGAGTGGGTAGTTCTGAGCAACCATTGATATAGTTAATTGTATTGCTATCCCAAAAATTAGTAGTGTTGCGATCGCCAAAATTTATATTCAGATTTAATTGCCGTTCTAGAACAGATTCCAGATTACTTTTATCAACTGGTTCATCAAAAGCATCAGATAACATATGCAAAAGCTTGTAACCTACATCCTTAGCATGACCCGCCGTACAACCGTAAGTATCTGCAATATCAGAATACTTTTGTCGATTCAGTATTCCCTCGATAATTTTACGCTGCAAGTCATTGAGACGTTTGCCTGTCTTCGCGCTGAGCACTTCATCTACAAATTGCAATATATGGGCAGTGTCCATCAGTAGGGCTGTCACAGAACTATAGTTAGTATACCCGACTTTATCCGTCTTTATCAGTCTTTTTCCGCCTTGCATAGCGATTTTAGAAATGCCCGTCTTTTTCCGTCTTTTTTTGCTTTGCAGTTTTGTGCCATCGGTCTATGATGTGGAAAAGGATAAAAATTAGCTTCGCTGGAAGAAGGGAGTGTACATCTAATCCCAATCTCCAATAGCGGCCGATGGTGCTTTACTGATGGTGCTTTACTATTTTGCGAGTTGCGATCGCACTTCTAAATTGTCTTCATAGATTTTGGGTGCTCGCCTGTATTTGTGAACAGAATTTCATCTACCAGTTTTAAAACTTTTGCGGTGTCCATAAATAGGTCAGATAGGCAGGTTTTTCCTATATTATCCGATCTTTACGACATTTGAGCAAATTTTTCTGGAAAGTTCCGACTCAATCGTACTGACAGGGCGATCGGGCTTGGGTTTTGATTGGGAAGGTATTGTTTGACACTTAGATTGTTAAATATGAATCCGTAAAAGGAGATAAGTATGAAAAAATTGATTGTGGGCATGATTTCTGGAGTTGGAATTTTTGCTTCTACAATATCAGGGGTAGCTCAGAATCCACCACCTCCAAACATCCCATCTGGTATCTATGGGAGTCAAGGTCACAGCTATTACTGGAATAACACCGAGAAAGCTTCGTGTCACATTGTCGGTCCAGCCCAGTTGAGGCTATTCGTTAATAGAGGTATGCCGAGTAGAGGAAATGCACCTTTTACCCCCTATAATTTTCAAGGTGGTTGTCTATGGCCTCAAGGGCTTTATGTGCCACCAAACAACGAAGGCAAAGTGATGTACATCAACTCCCGTCAAGAGATTTGCCACGTAGGACCGTCATTGTTCGGATTGTTACGCCAGCAATTTGGAGCGCCGCTGGAAGGTCTTTCTCTAGAAGTTATCTCTCAAGGTTTGACAAATATTGGTACTTGCCCCAATCCTGGATAAAATCTTGGGTATTTTTAATACTTCTGCGATGTCCGTAGAGCGATCAGATAGGGAGGTTTTTCAGATATTCTCCGATCTTTGCGACATTTGAGCAAATTTTTCGGGAAAAGTTCCGACTCAATCCGACTGACAGAGTTATCTCTGTTGATTTATGACTGTAAATCGATAGATGCGAATGTTTAGGTGACAAGATGAATAAATTACTGAAATTTACAATGTGCCTTGCTGCGGCTACCTTAGCCCAAGTTTTTACTGGATTTATTAATGATGCTCAAGCTCAACCTAAGAACCGCTCAGATTTGAATGGCTTACTACTCGCGCATCCTAGTAATGGTAAAGTCTACTGGATCGATCAAGGAAAACGACGGTGGATTGCAGGTCCTAATGTTTTCGACCTCTTGTTTCCTGGAAGGCAGGTTCAGCAATATATAGATGTCGAGCTGATTGAGGAAGCATCACCATTAACAATGGAAAATAGAGTTGTTCTTTGTAAAGAGAACGGTCATCGTTTAAATAACAAAGCGTATCTTTTGGATCAAGGTACTAAACGCTGGGTTGCAGGTCCAAAAGCTTTTGAACGTAACTTTGTTCTAAAAGCGGTAACACCTATATCTTGTCCGGCTTTGGTCAGCATCCCAGACGGTAGACCTATCCAATAGGTCGCCCACGTTTATGGAAGTTCTAATCTGAAGACGCTATTTCTCACTAGAGCGCTATTACTTTTTTTATTGATGGCGATCGATAAGGGGTGTGGATGCGATCGCACCTTGTCTTTTTTCACGGACAGGGCGATCGCACTCTTTGTGTGGATGCGCTCGCCCCTCTCTTTTTTACCGATCGACATCGACGCTTATTAGAAGCGGATAATCTCGATCGTGCATCGCGATCTCTGAAAACAAACATCAAATTCTCGAAAGAAGTTTGTTTGCCCAAGAATTAAGGGTATTTGAGAGGATTCTGCCCAGGCAAATGCTAGACGAACTGGTTCCAAATTCCCAATTTGAACCTGCACAAATACACCCCGCGCCTCAACACTTGCAAGATTTCCTGCCAATGGCAAGCGGACAGTTTGTTCCTCCCAAATTGCACCCAATTGCAGCCCTATGTCATAAGGTAATAGGTTGACCGCAGACCCAGTATCTAGCAGTGCATTCGCGGAGACAGAAAAGCCTGCATGACGAGCGAGTGATGGGAATCGTGGGTAATGCTTCATCGTCAGAAAAGGGAAACTCGATCGTACTAGGTATGAGTAGATGCCTCTCGGTCATCCCGAATCATCTGCATCAGAAGGTTTGCAGCTTCCGTTGCGTCGTAGGGCGACCAAACCGGATACTCTGATGCAGAAAAGATAACTTGTAGTTCAGCCTTTGGGATTTGCACAGCTAGGAGTTTGAAGAGTGATAATTTGTCTGACTGGCTCAGACTGTTCACCAAAGGAATTAACTCAGCGAGAGACATGGTTTAAACTCCTAGACATACGAGGATACATTTATCATAAATGATCTGTGAGACACGGTTTTATAGATAGGCGATCGATAAGGACTGGGATGCGATCGCACTTTTATCTACCAATAATCTAATTTTACACAGAAGTACGATCGCCCTTCCTCCACTTCTTCAACAACTCCGGCGTCACCAAACCTTGCGGAAAAAATATCGTCCCCAAAACAATCAGTACCCCAAACACAATTAACCGCCCATCCCGCAGAAATTGCGCCAACCAAACCGGCAATCCCTGAATAGTCGCCATTCCCCTCAAAACCTCCGGTAAAGCAGTAAACACCATCCCACCCAAAACTGCTCCCAAAAACGTTCTGCTACCACCAATTAACACAGAAGTCAAGTAAATAATACTAGCATCAAAAGTACCTTGACGCGCGTTCCAAGTATTCAGAAAATGTGCACTAACAGCACCCACAACCCCAGCTAAAATAGCACCTAACGTAAAAGCCAGAACCTTATAAAAAGTTGGATTAATGCCGATCGCATCAGCCGCCAACTCATCAGCGCGGATCGCCGCAAAAGCCCGCCCCACCCGAATCCGTTCCAGCCGATAGACAATCGCCATACTTACCAACAGTAAAGGTAGTACAATCCACAAATACTCGATCGGCGTTCCAAACGGTTGCGGAATCCCAAAAATCCCCACAGCCCCGCCAGTGATGTCCAGATTCAGCGATAAAACCCGCAGAATTTCCACAAAAGCAATAGTTGCGATCGCCAAATAAATCCCCCGCAACCGCAGCGCCGGAACTCCCACCAAAATACCCAACAACCCCGAAACAGCCCCTGCAATTATCATCTCCACCAACAGCAATGGCAGAGGAAATAAACCTTCTGTCTGCTTAAATACCGTCGTAGATAAAATCGCCGCAATATACCCACCCAAAGCATAAAAACCAGGGCTAGCGAGAGACAACTGACCAGTCATTAGAGGCAAATACAGCGACATTCCCAACATTGCACCCAGCAACATCGAGACAATCAGAAACCCATAAGTAGTAAAAAATGTAGCCATAACTTTATCTTAAATTATAAACATACTTAAATACGGGCTTTCTATCAAATGCGATCGCATCAGAATTATTCATTTCTCTCTTCTCTTTCTCTGCGCCCTCTGCGCCCTCTGCGGTTCAATCATTCCGATGTAACCGGAATCGAGCTAACAAACTTACACCTTTTGAATCAAACGCCGACCAAACAAACCCTGCGGCCTAACCAACAGCATCACAAACAATATCGCAAAAGCCACAGCATCCTTATAAGCCGAAAAATCACCCGGTACAAAAGCCTCCACCAAACCAATGATAAAGCCACCAAAAACAGCCCCCGGAATACTCCCCAACCCACCAAGCACAATCACAGCCAAACCCTTCAAACCAAAAGCAATCCCAAAATACGGCCCCGCAATACTCACACTAGAACCCACCAAACTCCCCGCCAAACCAGCCAGAAAACTACTCACAAAAAACGTCAAAACAATATACCTGTCAGTATCAATCCCCAACAGACTAGAAGTAGTAGCATCTTCAGCCACCGCCTGCATTGCCTTACCAAATTTAGTAAAATTTATCAAGTAAGTTAGGAGACTAACAATCGCCACAGCCACCACAAAAATAACTATTTGCACAGTCCGAATCGGAATCTGTTGATCCGCCGTACCAAAGTTAATAGCTGCTGGCAAATTGCCGTAAGTATTCGCCGGAAAAGTGTAAATCTCAGCCCCGACAAGATATTGAATCATATTTGCGATCGCCACCGCCGCCCCCAAACTCGAAACCACCGTCAGCAAAGGATCTGAGTTTCTGCGGCGTAAAGGCAAAAAAGCAACTCTTTCCACAATTACTCCCACCAAACCAGCCAACACACTGCCCAAAATTAGCGCCACCGCAAAAGGCAACTGCACGGGAATTCTAGCATTAGCCAACAACCCGTTAAAACCGAAAGCACCGCCCATCAGCGCATAAGTGAAATAAGCACCCAAAGTAAACACTGCACCGTGAGCAAAATTAATAATCCCGAGAATAGAAAAAACCAGCGTGTACCCCAGGGCAAAAATAGCATACACGCTGCCGATCGACAAACCATTCAGAAATTGTTGCAGAAATAGAGTTAAATCCATCGCCAGTCACAAATTAGGCATCAAAATTAAATCATTCAATCACAAATAGGCTAAAAAACTACTGTCCTATTTTTTGACTGCATCCGTTAAATCCGCTACAAAATCCCTTGCCGAACTTCCTTTATTTCAGAAACTCAAACTTCCCATTAACTCCATCCGCATCCATTTTAATTTGTGCCACATAAAAGTCTTTTTGATTTATTTCACCTTCCGGCGTAAAAGAAATTTCCCCCAAAGGCGTATCATATTTGGCAGTCAACAACTGCTCATTAAGCTTTGTACGCAATTCGGCCAAAGGCTTTTCACTAACCTTAGACTGAGCATTAATTGCCTTTAATGACTCCACAAAAACTTGAACGCCCGTAAAAGCTTGAGCGCTAAACTGAGGCGGTTCCTTCTTAAATTGAGCGCGATAACCATCGCGAAAAGCCTTATTAATTTCATTCTGATATTCCGGGCTGTAGGCTTGGGCAATCAAAACCCCATCGCAAAGAGCCTTGCAAACAGTAAATACATTGGAAGTATTCAGACCGTTGCCCCCAATGATAACGCCTTTATAGCCCAATTCCCGCAATTGCTTAATTAAATTGCCTCCATCTGCGGCCAACCCAGAAATAATGATCAAATCGGGCTTGACATTGATCGCGTTAGTGGCTTGAGATTGGAAATCTGTATCAGTAGTCAAGAATTTTTGGACTGTTGCCAATTCCAGCCCCATCTCTTTAACCGTTTTCTGGAAAGTTTCAGTCTCAGATTTGCTGAAAGCATCATTCTGAGCAAAAAACACGGCTACTTTCTTGATATTGGGATTTTGCTTGAGGGCGGCTTTAACTGCATTAGGTGCCACCACGGCGACAGGCGCGGAGACTCTGGCCACATAATCGCCAATCTGGGGAATGCCTTTAGCCGTATTGGAGGGTGCGAGGACGGGAACTTTGGCGCGATCGGCGATCGGATCGGCACCAAAAGCTTGCTGTGATAGAGTTGGGCCCACAATCCCCACCACCTTATCCTGATTGATCAGAGTATTGAACGCATTAATCGCCCCTTGTTCATCTCCACCCGTATCTTGGAACACCAATCTAATCGGCGTCCCATCCACACCGCCCTTATCGTTAAAATATTTCTCAGCAATTTTCGCCCCAGCCACCTGTTCCTGACCGAGTAAAGCCACATTGCTAGTTTGCGCCACCCCAATCCCAACCGGAATAGCCACAGAGTTCCCCGCAGCCGTACCCTGTGGCGTAGCTGTGGGAGTTGGTGAAGTACCTGGAGATACTGTATTAGTACCAGTCTGGGGAGTGTTGGTCTGACTGCAAGCCAGCAGCAGTGAGGCGCAGGTAAGGAACAAGGCAGTAGGACGAGCAGTAGGTTTTTTCATGGGCGGGCGATCGAACACATATATATAGAACATCTGTCTGTGTCTGTAGAGATATTCTACCCATTAGCGTCCGAGTCCCCGGAAAAAACCTTAGAATTACGCCCCAAACAAGTGAAATCCGGAAAAGCAGATTGGGCGATCGGGTCAAAGAGTCGGTCTCAACAGTCGAAACCCATACGGTGTATGAATTCAAAAAAATTCAAAATTATTTTCGCAAAACGCTTGACAAGCCCTTGCGAAATAAGTATATTAATAAAGCGCCAGAGAGAGAGCGGTTCACACCGCGAACTTAAGGCAC
>NZ_JAEQCT010000027.1:0-83145 GCF_020738205.1 Microcoleus sp. PH2017_24_DOB_U_A | reverse complement strand
GGATTATGGTAATTTATTTGCTTTCTATTATGCCATCAACTTAGTCAGACAGACAATTGTCTGAGTATTTATACTGATTGCAAAAGTGGGATGCTCCCTTGTAGTAAGCATCGACATAACTGGCATTTAGGGCGATCGCCTTGCTATAATCAGCGATACTCTTGGGCATTTGTCTCAAATCAAAATAAGCCAGTGCTCGATAAAAATAAGCTTCTACATAATCCGATTGAGTTTGAATCGCTTGGTTAAAATCGGCAACAGCACCTGACAAATCTCCCTTGTCAAATCGAGTTAAACCGCGAACATAATAAGTCTTAGCATCTTGCGGATTGTTCAGTTTCAGAGGTGCAGTAGCAGTTGGAGAGGTATTTATCAAAAGAGCCGATCGATTTAACCCAGCCTCGGATAATTTAGATAGAAAAGTGTTGATAGGAATTGCTGAATTAAATCCCGTTTTGGAGATAGCATCTATAGATGCTCCTGTATCATTTGTCGAAAAATCTAGTTCGCCTTCTCCATGAATCCCAACTACGCGCCCTTCCCCATCAAATACAGGCCCTCCACTCATTCCTTTTTGAGTTATGGCAGTATAACGCAAGGTATAACCGCGCTTATGAGTCGGAGAACGACTGGTAACAAAACCCTGTGTAAACTCAGGATTCGGCTGATTTCTCGATCTATTATTTGGATAGCCAATCACAAAAATTTGTGTACCGCTTTCTGCTTGTAGGGAATCGCCTAAAGTTACAACTCGATAAGTTTCTGTACTGTTAAATGTTGCGACTGCTAAATCCAGTTCGTTATCGGTTTTTTGTAATGGTATAACACGGGTTACTTGATGTTCTTTTCCCGTAGAACTGCGAATCTTATAGGTAGCTTTACTATTTGGAACAACGTGCTTAGCTGTCAAAACCGTGTAAGTCGTGCCTTGTTTGGCAATGATAAATCCCGTCCCGCTACGACCATCTGTTCCATTAATTTGAAGGGTGACTGATTCAGCAATTTTAGCAATTTCTTGGGGAGTTTTTGCGAAAACTGGTGCTGCTGCAAAGACGACTATTCCTGCCACCGTTACTGTTCCTGCTAGGATGCTGGCGAGGGAATCAAACCGCGAATAATCCCTATTCATAGATGATTGCTGAAGACTAAGATTTTTTATACTCCGAATAGTATAGATGAAAATCTAATATTTTAAAACCAGAAAGCCTGGAGGGAATTTTTAGGCGATCGCGATTTTTATGACATTTCGTACATTTCGTAATTTTGCCATATTTTACTTGTGGATATTCTAGGTTAGCAGCCTCGCACTGCGTCCCGAAACACTTTCAAAGCTTCTTTTTCTTCCGACATTTGCAGACATCTCCCCAGCAATTCTAGATCCAAATCCGGCAACAGCATACTCCGAGAAACTAGCTCGTAACCCTCCGAGTTCAGTTGGTAAATCGAAAACACTCCGTCTTCCCAAAACCAAACTTCCGCTACGTTAAATCTGCGGTAGTATTCCAGTTTGTTGATTGTTCCGCTAGTAAAAGTAACTTCGATCGCCAAATCGGGTGTTTCTCGCCTCCGCCGGTCTTCGCCAAAGTAGTAAGATAAATCTGGTTCCTTGCTGCTGCCTTTTGTTTCCCCTTGGAGTGTAGCGCTACCCGTCGGTCTAAAACTCATATCTTTTTCTAAAAAGAATTGACCTAGCAGCAATGCCAGCAGGCATTTAATGGTTTCGTGTTCCGGCGAAAGTGTCATAATTTCTACATATCCGTCGAGGTAAGACAAGCGAACACTGCGAGTGTACTCTAGCAAGGAATCGAGAGCTTTGAACTGCTCCCAAGTCATTGATAGCGGCAAAATCAACCGCTGTTCTGGGAGTGCAGTCAATGGGGGGTGAATTGTAGCGGTCATTTATACTTTCCCCGAGTTTGAGTTTCCTACTTCTAGATTAGCTTAAAAACTATCTAAATGGAGAACTGTTTTAATATCAATCTTGCCAAATCCGCGATATCTGTAGGGACACGGCAGTGCCGTTTCCCTACCCAAAACTAGGACACGGCAGTGCCGTTTCCCTACCTGGAACTAGGACACGGCAGTGCCGTTTCCCTACCTGGAATTATCAATAGCTAAGCCAAAAACTGAAATTGAGAACCGTTAACTGCCAGAGCAAACGGACTCGCCGGTTCAAATGCACCGATAAGTTCAAAGTTATTCGTGTTTAAAACTATCCCCACAATCTGTCCATTTATTGCGTTTTCAATCACCATGTCGTTGATAATTCCGTCATTGTCGTAAGCAATCAAATTGTCGTCAGTGAAGATGAGGTCTAATTCTGTTAAACCGTCAGTCAAACCAATGCGATCGCCCTCGTCAAAGTTAAAATCGGTAATGACATCGGCTCCATTGACTCCAGGCTGTTCGTTGCTTCTGAGGATAAATATGTCAGCACCAAGGCCTCCCGTGAGTACGTCAATTCCCCGATCGCCCGCCAAGAAATCGTTGCCGTCATTGCCCTCTAAATCGTCGTCTCCTTGCCCTCCCCGCAGGATATCGTTCCCGGCCCCCCCAAAGATTAGGTCGTTGCCGCTGTCGCCCCTAACTACGTCGTTGCCATCATTTCCATCCACACCATCGTTACCTTTCCCGCCGTAAATGATGTCATTTCCGCCGCCACCACCGATAATATCGTCCCCATTATTCCCTAATAGGCGCTCGTTGGAATCCGACGAACCTGCGATCGTATCGTTGCCGTCTAGTCCCCAAACTCCCCAGGGAAAAGACGACAAATTTCCATTCTCTACGTCAATGTCATCTGATGTAGCGAATCCCAAAAGACGCGGCCCGCCGCCAGAAAATACAGGAAATCCGGTGAAATCGCCGATGAGATTGTTAAGCGTTAAAGCCATAGATATGTCCTTTCAAAAGTGTTCCTACCTTTATTATATATTTTAATTATTCCATTGCCCAATAGCAACTTTATGGGTTTTGCTTTTAATAGTGCTGTCCCCGCTCGCGATTTGTATAATACGCGAGCTCTTGAAGTGCTCGCACTATAAAAAAAATGCTTTTTACAAAACTGAGATGCTCCCGTTTGATTGGCTAAATTAGTGGCTCGCAACCTGCTTGCCACTTGCCAATTACAAATTACCAATTCAATTATCAATGCCCAATTCCAATTACCGGGCCTGTTCTTCATTCAACCGAAAGCTGCCATATATCTCGCCTGTGAGTCAAATATAGCCTTTCTCAAAAAGATGAGGTATGGCTGACGGCTTCTATAACCACATAAAAGAGGGCCCAAGCCCAACAACGTACCTGATATTTCTGAGAACCGCTATAGCATTAGTCGCTGACACTATCCACTACGGCACACCACTTATAATGGGTGTTACCAGCCAGGTCGCAAACACGTTAATATCACTTATAACGTCAAGACTCAGAGCTTGTTTGTGAAGAAAAGTAAAAATTTAGGAACATATCGTCCGAGAAAATACTTAGTTTCGGATACATACACAGAAACTTTACAAACAGGCTCTAAGTTCTTGACAAATCCATAAATCGCCGATCGCTCACATTGTTTAACAAAATCTACTGCTTTCAGGTGTTTTCCTCATGCCTACTCCTAAATCATCTTCCTCTCAAAACAATAACAACTCCGTAAAATCACTGCCAACGGCAGATCCAGATATCATTGCGACAGAGCAAGACAGTGAGAATCTGCCCAACGAACCAGATGTGGAACAGCTACTCGAAGCTTTGACGGCTCAAGTACCGACTCAATCTGCTGAAATTGAACGCTTGAAAACTTGGAAACAAGATTTAGAGCGACTGTTTCAATTTCTGGGCGATCGCCGCGTTTTAATCGCAGTGATGGAACCGGGAACTTTCGCTCTGCGTTACGCTAACGCGGCATTTTGTCGCTTGGCGGGCTGGGAGGGAACGCCTTTGGTAACTCAATCTCATAACGGTTGGTTTACAGAAACTGGGATCTGTTTGCTAGAACTGTTCGAGGATTGTGATGCAAAAATAGTAGAACAATTGTACCGCCGCCACCTTTTACACTGGGTATTTAAGCAATTTTATGAAATAAGCCTCGATGGTTTGCGGGTGCTAGATGAACCTGTCACGGTGAGCATTAAAAATCCGCAACAGGATGAATCTAGATTTATTGAATTTTGGCTGGGTTCGGAACAGTTGAAAATTACTCAGATTAATTCAAAAAAAGATGAATTTGCAGATCTTCCCTTAAATTTAATGCCTGTTGCAGAACGGGAAGCTTGGCTGATGCAGCCTAATCAATTGGGAAGTTTAGCCGATCGACTAAATTTAGATAATTACCGCATCGAAGGTTTGCTGCTGCTAGAAGGTTTTGATGTCACGGTACAGGAGCAAATTCGCCGCCTGACTCAGTTATTGATCGATCGCGATTCCATGCTGCGCCCTGACAAATTTGAGAGAATCGATCGCTATTTGCGATCGCTCTTTAATGCTGACGGCACTTTGCTTTTGCGCCCCGACGGCGAACAGGTACAGCTATTAGTTGCTAAAGACGGCCATCATTTGCAGCCGGTTGCTTATTCAATGGAGTCCCTAGAAACTTCTCACTTTTTCAAGGCTACCGCAGCAAATCAAGTTTGGAACGTCCCAGACTTGCGCCGGGAGTGCCGCACCGAGTGCGAGCGAACTTTGCGGAAAATGGGCGCTCAATCGATGCTGCTGGTGCCCCTGGTAGTCAAATCAGTCACCCGCGAGGGCTGCGGGCTGCGGATTTTGGGCGTTGTGGGGCTGTTGTGCGATCGCCCCAACCACTTCAACAACATTGACGCCCAACACGCCCAAGAACTCATTCCCGCCTTCATTGCAGCCCTGCGGCAAGCCATCCAGCAGCGGTTTACCCACATTCACAACATTCATCCCGCAGTCGAGTGGCGCTTCGCCCAAGAAGCAGAAAGGCGAAGTTGGGGACTGCCCCAAGAGACGATCGTATTTGCAGACGTTCATCCCCTCTACGGAATTTCCGACATCCGCGGTTCCAGCGACGAAAGAAACCGAGCCATTCAAACAGATTTGCTCGAACAATTCCGCTTGGGTTTAGCCATAGCCGATGCCGTTTGTAAAACACAAACTACCCACCTCGGCGAGCAACTGCGGCTCGACTTGCTCGACTACATCGAGCATTTAAAAGAAAAAGTCACAGTCGATATGGAGGTGCGAGCAGCCGAATATTTAAACGAGCGTTTAGAAGTGTATTTTGACTACTTTGTGCAGTGTAGCCCCACGGTTCAGGCAGCAGTTGAAGCTTACCAAGCCGCCTGCGATAACGAACACAACTGCGTTTATGGCGATCGTAACCGCTACGATCAAATGTTAAACCTAATCAGCACCAAACTCCAAGAAACCTGGACTCGCTGGCAAGAAAAAATGCAGCAAATCCTCCCCCACTACTGCGACATCGAATGCACCGACGGCATGGATCACATGATATATGTCGGAAAGGCGATCGATCCCAAATTCAGCCAATTTCATTTGCACAGTTTGCGGTACGAACAACTGCGAGCAATTTGCGACTGCGGTCGCACAGTTTTTCGCCTGCAAGCCGAGTCTCAAATTAACATGGAACTAGCCCATTTAGTCTTAGTACAAAATACCACCATCGACATTTTTCATAATGAAAATACCGAAAAAATGTTTGATGTCAAAGGCACCCGCGACATCCGCTACGAACTCGTCAAAAAGCGCATCGAAAAAGCCGTTGACAAAGACGCACAAGAGCGAATTACCCAATCAGGAATGCTAACCGTAGTTTATTCAACCGAAGACGAATGGGAAGAGTACCAACAATACCTGCGCTACTTGTCTCGCGAAGGTTGGGTAGAAGCAAAAGTGCAGACAGGGATGGTAGAATCACTGCAAGGAGTCAGCGGTTTAAAATTTGCCCGCGTCCGTATTTTACCGGAACCCGAATCAATTGTTCATATCAGTGAAGTTACGGTCGTACAAGATTGAAAATCGCTAATTTAAACAGCAATTACTACGAGTAAGGTGCGCTGCGGCGCACCCTACAAAATGTCTATTGATGAGTGCAAGCCTGACCCAGCAAGGTTTTCATCAAGCTTTTGTACGTTGCTTGTGATTTGTAGCGTCAAAAAGTGCGATCGGCATCACATAAATTTCCCCTAAATTAGCGCTAGTCTAGGCTAAATTAGATGCCATAAATTTTTAAAATAAACCTATGCAAATTTTTTCAGAATACCAAATACATTCTACTCTGCACGAAGGTGCCGAAACAATTATTTATCGCGGACAGAGAGCGAGCGACGAGTCCGCAACAATTCTTAAAGTTCTCAAAGCCGAATATCCCACACTCGAAGCCATTACCCGCCTCAAACACGAATATCAAATCCGCCAAAATTTAGATAGCAAACAAATCGTCAAAGCCATCAGTCTCAAAACCTTTAACCACCGATTAGGCATAGTTTTAGAGGACTTTGGCGGCGAGTCTCTCGGACAACTACTCGAAAAAGCAAGGCTGAGTTTGCTAGCAACTTTAAACATCGCCATCCAAATCGTCAAAGCCTTAGAATACCTGCACCAAAATCAGATTATTCACAAAGACATCAAACCCAGCAACATCATTATCAACTCCCAAACAAAACAAGTTAAACTCACCGACTTCGGGATTGCGACAAAACTAAACAAAGAAAACCCACAATTTAACAATCCCAACTCCGTCGAAGGCACATTAGCTTATATGTCTCCCGAACAAACCGGGAGAATGAACCGCACCCTCGACTACCGCACCGACTTTTATTCACTCGGAATTACCTTGTATGAAATGCTGACAGGTGAACTGCCATTTCCGAGTAAAGACCCTTTAGAAATAGTTTACAGCCACATCGCAACTCAAGCAATTTCGGCCGCTCAAATCAATTCGGAAATCCCCACATCAATCTCAGGAATAGTGATGAAATTGATGTCAAAAAATGCCGAAGATAGATATCAAAGTGCAGCCGGATTATTGGCAGACTTAGAAAATTGTTTGCATCAGTTAGAAGCAACAGGAGAAATAATCGATTTTATCCCCGGACGCTTAGATATTCTCAGCCAATTGTTGATACCCCAAAAATTATACGGTAGAGAAAACCAAGTCAACGAACTATTAGCAGCCTTTGAACGTGTAGGGGCGGGTTCGCCCGAATCTTTGCCACCCAACCAAAATACAGAAAAACCCGCCCCCCCCAACGCCGAAACCCTTTCGCCCCAATCTTTACCACCCAACCAAAATACAGAAAAACCCGCCCGTTCCCAAAGCGAACTAATGCTAGTATCCGGTTATTCTGGCATCGGCAAATCAGCAGTCGTCAACGAAGTTAGCAAACCAATAACTCGCTCAAAAGGTTACTTCATCAGCGGCAAATTCGACCAATTCAAACGTAACATTCCCTACGCATCATTAATTCAAGCATTCAACTCGCTGCTGCGCCAATTGCTCACAGAAAGCACTGCTGCTATAGAAACATGGCGCACTAAAATTTTAACAGCTTTGGAAACTAACGGCAAAGTAATTTCCGATGTAATTCCGGAAGTTGAATTGATTATCGGTAAACAGCCAGAAGTAGCAGAACTCTCCCCTGTAGAATCGCAGAATCGCTTCAATCGCGTATTCAAAGAATTTATTCGCGTCTTCGCCCAAAAAGAACACCCGCTAGTTATCTTTTTAGACGATTTGCAGTGGTCAGATTCAGCTACATTAAAGTTAATGCAAACACTGATAACTGACCCCGACCAGCAATATTTGTTGCTAATCGGTGCTTATCGAGACAATGAAGTTAGTCCGACTCACCCGTTAATTCAGACAGTAGAAGAGATTGAAAAAACGGGTACGGTTGTCAACAATATTGTATTGCAACCGCTAGAGTTAGAAAATGTAACGGAATTAGTCTTTGAAACCCTTAGCAATTTCACAGAAAAAGCCAACGATTTAGCCGAATTAATCTGCAATAAAACGGGAGGAAATCCTTTTTTTTTAACGCAACTGTTACAAGCACTTTATCAAGAAAACTTTTTAAAATTCGAGTTCGATTATCTAGCAGGTAAAGGAGGCTGGGATTGGAGTATTGATGAAATTCAAGCGATTGGAATCACCGATAAAAGTGTCGTCGAACTCGTAGCTTCTCGCATTGAAAAGTTGCCCGCAGCCACGCAAGAAGTGTTAAAATTAGCAGCTTGCGTGGGCGATAAATTTGCTCTAGATGTACTGTCACTTGTCAGCGAAGAGTCAGTGAATGTTACAGCTACTGAACTTTATTCAGCTTTGCAAGCAGGGTTGATTCTGCCGTTGAGCGATGCTTATCGCATTCCTTTGGTTTTCGATCGCGCTGAATCGATCGACCTCAAATTAGATACTTCGCGGGTTAGTTACAAATTTTTGCACGATCGCGTCCAGCAAGCCGCCTATTCTCTCATTCCCGAAAATCAAAAGCAATCCACTCATTTAAAAATTGGCGAATTACTGTTACAGAATACTCCACCCGAAAAGCTAGAAGAAAACATCTTTGATATTGTCAATCAGTTGAATGTGGGAATTGACACAATTAGCCAGCCAGCAGAAAAGACGCAGTTAGCCGAATTAAATTTAACTGCGGGACGCAAAGCAAAATCAGCGAATGCTTATGAAGCTGCTGTGAGGTATTTGCGGGTGGCGATGGGATTATTGCCAGAGGAGAGTTGGGACAGTCAGTATCAATTAACGTTAGCAATTTATGAATCAACAGCGGGAGCTGAATACTTAAATACGAACTATTCAATCTCAAAAGAATTAGTTGATGTTATTCTAAGTCGGGCTAAAACTTTACTGGACAAACTCAATGTTTATGAGCTGCAAATTCAGTCTTATACTGTTCAAAATAGAGTTAGTGAAGCAGTAAATACAGGGCTGGAAGTCCTAAAATTGTTAGGGATTTATTTTCCTCAAAATCCCAAATTATTGAATATCTTGGTGGAATTGATTAATACAAAACTGAGATTGGGGTTGAAAGGAATTGAGGATTTAGCTAATTTGCCAGAAATGACAGATTCTAAAAAACAAGCAACCATGCGAATTTTATCAGGGATTCTGGGTACCGCGATGGCGGTCAAGCCCAGACTATTACCATTGTTAGTATTTATGATGGTTAAGCTGTCCATTAAATATGGAAATTCGCCTTATGCTAGTGTCGCTTACGTTTTTTATGGTGCAATTTTGTGTGGAATAGGAGACATTAGTTTAGGATACCAATTTGGTCAATTGGCAATTAGGCTTTTAGATAGATTTCCATCTGATTCTATCAAAAGTAGAGTTTATCTAATACTTACTTGTTCAATTCAACACCGTAAAGTAGATATCAAGTTAGCCTTGAGTTATATGATGGAAGGGTTTAAGGCTGCAATCGAAACTGGAGATTTACCGTATGTTGGTTATTCTGTCAATGGATATTGTACTTATAAACTGTGGATGGGAGAGCCTCTCGAACTGGTTGAAGAGGAAATAAGTAAGTATCTAAAATTAATGCAGAAACTTAAACAAGAAGGCTCTTCACAATGTATTAGTATATTGAGATATACAGCCATAATTTTGCGTGGTCAATCTGTAGAATCATGTAACTTGGTAGATAAGAAGTTTAATGAAGACCAAATTGTTACGGCTGCAATTGAAACTAAAAACTTTTTTTTAGTTTGTTTTATTTGTAATGCCAAATCTATGATTAATTTCTTCTTCGGCAATTATGCACAAGCTTCAGAAAATTCAAGGTTATTTGAGAAATATGAAGAATCAGTTTCTGGATTTTATCTAGTTTCCTTGAATAATTTTTACTACTCTCTCAGTCTCCTAGCTTTGTATTCCCAATCTGACAAAGAGGGGCAAAAGCAATATTTAAATAAATTGGTACAAAACCAAAATAAAATGAAAAAATGGGCTGTTGATGCTCCAATGAATTATCAACACAAATATGACTTGGTAGCAGCGGAGAAAGCGCGGGTATTGGGGTATGATACGCAAGCAATGGATTTGTACGATCGCGCAATTGCTGGAGCTGCCAAAAATGGTTATATTCAAGAGGAAGCATTAGCCTATGAATTAGCCGGAGAATTCTATCAATTTCTGGGAAAACAGATAATTTCTCAAGCATATCTGACTAAGGCTTATTACGGCTATATCCGCTGGGGAGCTCTAGCGAAAGTTAAACACTTGGAATCAAGACATCCTTTCTTAGTAGCACAAACGCGCGCAACAGAAACTCGACCCATCGATGTCACGCGCACTAATACTGGAAGCACTACCAGCAACAGTTTAGGCGATTTTTTAGACGTGGCTACTTTTATTAAGTCTTCGCAAGCCATTAACAGTGAAATTGTCCTGGACAACTTGCTGACAAAATTAATCACAATCATTTTAGAAAATGCGGCGGCTCAAAAAGTTGCGCTGCTGCTGCTAAAAGATAATAAACTCTACATCGAAGCTGTAGGAAATTCTACTGATACCCAGGCTACAGTTTTACGATCTATACCATTTGAAAATAGTCAAGATTTGCCTGTTTCTGCTATAAACTATGTTTTTCGCACTCAAAAGCCTCTGGTATTGGATGATGCGACTGTTACTGCACCTTTTAATGCGGATGCGTACATTCGAGAATTTGAAATTAAATCAATCCTGTGTTTGCCAGTTATTTATCAATCCCAGTTGCAAGGGATTATTTATCTGGAAAATAAGTTAGCGGCAGCAGCTTTTACCGCAGACAGGGTGGAAGTTTTAAAGGTTTTAGTTAGTCAAGTCGCTATTGCGATCGAGAATGCTCGTTTGTACGCGCGCGAGCAAGAAAAATCCCAACAGTTAGAAAAGTCTTTTGCGGAACTGCAACAAGCGCAATTGCAATTAATTCAAGGTGAAAAAATGTCTTCTTTGGGCAATTTAGTTGCTGGTGTCGCTCACGAAATTAACAATCCAGTCGGTTTTATTTCGGGGAATATTACCGAAGCTACTGCGGCTGTGGGCGATTTAATTAGCCACTTGCGACTGTATCAGGAAGAAGTTCTCGATCCTAGCTCAAAAATTGCACAGGATGCTGAGGATATTGATTTGGAGTATCTTATAGAAGATTTGCCGAAAATGTTGGGGTCGATGAAAGTTGGGTGCGATCGCATTCGCAATATTAGCACATCTCTCCGCACGTTCTCCCGTGGGGACACCCGCCAAAAAGTGTCGGCGGATATCCATGAAGGAATTGACAGCACTTTAATGATTTTACAGCATCGCTTGAAAGCTAATCCAGGCCGCCCGCTGATTCAAGTGGTTAAGGAGTATGGAAATATTCCGAAAGTTAAGTGTTATTTGGGACAGTTGAATCAGGTGTTTATGAATTTGTTGGCAAATGCGATCGACTGTTTTGACGAATTCAATCGGGGTCGCAGTTATGCTTCTGTTGAGGCTGTACCTAATACGATCGCCATTATCACCCATGTCTCGCCGGATAACAACAGCGTGGTGATTCGCATCAAAGATAACGGGGGAGGGATGTCGCCGGATGTGAGGGCGAAAATATTTGACCATTTGTTTACTACGAAGGGAGTCGGGAAGGGTACGGGTTTGGGGCTGTCTATCAGCCGCCAAATTGTGGAGGAAACCCACGGTGGTAAGCTGACTTGCGAATCTGTGTTGGGCGCAGGTACGGAATTTGCGATCGAAGTGCCGATCGACTGATTGTCGGTGCGATCGCCCTCACTCTTTTAAGATACAAGGTCAAGACAGTATCTACAAGCCCTGAATTATGTGATAATTTATGGCATTTTTTGAACAGCACAAATCTGCGATCGCCCTTTCTTCAGGATAATTGGCAATATAATCGCTCAGCCATAAATTATTTATTTACAGATTTGGCTAAATTTTATCGCCTCTTCAGGATAGGAAGCAAAGTAATCTTCCAACCACAAGCAACCTTGACTAATAGAACGATCTAAATCAAGTTCTAAGTTCCACAACTTGATAGTATTGTCAAGCCCAGCAGAAGCCAGTGTTTTACCATCGAGACTAAACATAACGCTATTAACGCTACCGAGATGCCCTTCTAACGTGGAAATTTCCATACCATTTTCTATATTCCACAGCCTCACAGTACCCTCCTCACTAGATGAAGCTAAAATCTTGCCATCAGGACTGAAACTGATATTAGTTACACCCGATAAATGTCCTTTGAGAGTGAACAATAAGCTGCCATTTTCGGCATTCCATAGTTTGACGATACTGTCCGAACCAGCAGAAGCTAAAATTTTACCATTGGGACTAAAACTAATGGTATTTGCCCAACCACTATGGGCTGGAAAAGCCTGCATCAAAGTAGCTGTTTTTAAATTTAATAGCATTATATCACCGTCAGAACAAGCCACAGCTAGAGCTTTTCCATCTGGACTAAAACTTAAATCGGTGACAATACTGCGAGGTTCTTTAAAGGTTTGCAGCAACCTACCATCTGCGACATTCCAAAGTTTTACTGTACTATCAGAACTACCAGAAACAACGGTATTCCCATCTGGACTAAAGCGAACTCTCCTTACCCAAGCACGATGGCCGTTGAGAGTTTTTAGCAATCTACCATCTTGCACATTCCACAACTTTACTGTTTTGTCATCACCGCCGGAAGCTAACATATTACCATTGGGACTAAAACTAACACTTAACACCCGACCTTGATGACCGTTAAGAGTTTTGAGTAAAGTACCATTTTTGCTATTCCACAGCTTTATTTTAAAATCGTCGCTACCGGAAGCCAACGTATTACCATCGGGACTAAAACTTACAGCTTGAACATTAGTGCTATTTCCTTTAATAGTTTGCGGTTCCCTAACCTCTAAATTCCACAGCTTGATTGCACTATCAAAACTTCCAGAAACCAGAGTTTTGCCATCTGGACTAAAACCGATACTCTCAATTCTCCCGCGATGTCCTTTGAGAAGTTGCGGTTCAATTCTATTGTCGTTTATATCATCTAAATTCCACAACTTTACGGTACTATCGGAACTAATAGTAGCTAGAGTTTTGCCATCAGGACTAAAAATCGCACTCCAGACAGCCCTGCGATGAGTTGGGAGGTTTTGTAGCAAAGTTCCATCGGATACATTCCACAGTTTGACTAGGCCTTCTTGATCGGTAGAAGCTAAGGTTTTACCATCGGGACTAAAACTGACACTTCTGGTATTACTTTTATGATCTTTCAGAGTATTTATGATAGTTCCATCGCCAATATTCCACAGCCTCACGGTTGTATCGAAACTTGCAGAAGCGAGAGTTTTACCATCAGGACTAAAACTAATATGAGTAACGATATTGGTATGTCCTTTCAGAGTTTTTAATAATGTAGCGTCGGCTGTTTTCCACAAATTAATAAAACCAGCGGAACTACAGGAAGCGAGAATTTGACCATCAGGACTAAAGCTAACAGTTCTTACCCAGCTATGATGAGCCTTAATAGTTTTAATTAAAGTGCTGCGCGTTACATCCCACAACTTTACCGTACCATCTTCACTGCCAGAAGCCAAAATCTTGCCATTAGGATGAAAACTCACACTCGTAACTCTACCAGTATGTCCTGTCAGGGTTGATATCAATGTCGCTGGTTTGGCATTCCACAGTTTTACCGTACCATCCTCGCTAGCAGAAGCAAAAATTTTGCTATCGGGACTGAAAGTTACGCTTCTGATAGCGCCACGATGACCGATCGCGCGATCGCGTTCTCTGACATGATATATTGCTTGTTGCAGGGTTCTCATTACCTGCATCTGTGTATCTTTGGTAGCTGATGGTTCTAATTTTTTCATCTTTTGTGCTGCTTGTAATGCTGTCAGCAGTGCTGCAAAAGGATCAGAAACTAAAGCTACTTTAGAGAATGAAGTTTGTAGCACTACTTGTTGTTCTGCTAGTTCCTGTTGGGCTTTTTTTACTTGTAATTGGATCGAGATTGCTGTGATGATAGAAACTGCCAGAACTATAGAACCGATAGCCATAATCCGGGTAGCCCTCCGCTGGGCTTGAGTTAATTTTACTTTTGCTTGTTGTTGAGCTGAAACTAAAGTATCATTCGCCTTTGCTAATATCTGACCTTCTTCTTCTTGAATGGCTAAAGCTAATTTAAATTCTCGTTTTTCCAAATCTTGAGATGTTGCTAAAAAGCGGTAATCGAGATAACTCAAATTTTTATCGATCGACCATTCCAGAGCCTCTTGCAGCGCATTTCCCCGCAGCAGCCGCGAATTATCCTCAAAATTAGCAGCAGCCCAAGCATTAAAACTTTCCGCATAAGGCCGCAGCTTGCCTAACTGTTTTTCCACCCATTCCAGATTGAAAACTTCGGCATAAATTCGGTTGTAAACTTTTAATCTTCCCTGCTGTTGCACCACTAAACCTGACAGTCGCAATTCGGTTTGTTCGGGACTGCCATCGGTAATAACCCCCCCCAGCCCCCCCTTGGTAAGGGGGGGAGCAAGAACAGAATTTAGCTCACCCATTCCTAGGGGAGATATAGCGGTATTTAGCCCCCCCTTAGCAAGGGGGGGTTGGGGGGGGTTAGCCGATTCCAAAACTTGCTGGTAAAGCCCCAATAACTGTCCGGCTTTTTGCTGATTTCTCAGAATGCGATCGCGAATTGTCTTCAAATGTTCGGGTTCATCCTGGGATTCCCAATTATCCACAATCCGCAACTGCACCACCTGTTCAACCGATCGCGAATTACCCAATGCTGATTCCTCCAACACCAACTTACACAGCTTTTGCGTCAGAAAAGGTTGTCCGCCCGTCCAATTTAATATCTCAGCAATAACGCTTTCAGAATTTACAACCCGCCCCCGCCAACCATCAATCAAAGGCTGCACTTCATCAATTTTAAAACCGCCCAAATTTATCGCCTTACCAATATTAAAAGGAGTTTGAGTTTTATCCGCAATCAAATCCGAAGGAGTCGCCACTCCCAACAGCGCAAAAGTCAACCTACTGTATAGAGGATTGTCAACTCTTTGATTGTAAAACCAGCGGATCAGAGCAAAAAACTCATCTGCCGAAAAATTCATGCTTAACACTCGATCGATCTCGTCAATGAAAATAACTATATTTTGTTCTATCTCAACTAAAACCACTTCTTCAATAAACAAACTAAACCGCTGGAGTGGCGATAACAAATCCCGGCGTTCTCGCCACCAATTGCGCCAATTAATTTTATCACCTAACTGACAGCTACTGACCAAAGAATTGATCATTCCCGCATACCATTTTTCGGGAGTTACATCTTCCTTACCAATCCCAGTTAAATCGATAAAAGCACAAACAGTACCGACCGCTTGCAGCCTTCGCATCGCCCGCACCCGCAAACTAGATTTACCCATTTGGCGCGAGTTCAAAACATAACAAAACTCACCAACTTTCAAGCATTCGTAAAAGTCCAAGTCTGCTTGGCGCGTGACGTAACACGACGCATCTGCTGGGAGACTACCGCCAATCTGATATTCATAACTAACTGGAAATTCTCTGGTCATTGCTTGTACCCAAATCTAGCTTTGATTGTACGATCGCAAACTTGACTATGTAGAGATTTAGCAAAAAACCTGACTTTTACTGATTTGCGATCGGGCTGTACCTGATTTTTTCCTATAAATTCACAACCGAAAGCTATTTGTCAGTTCCTATAACACCTGATTATATCACCATTGCGGTTCAGGATTTTTAGCAACAAACTGATAACAGGAAGCAAAAGGTGCAGCAAACAAAATACAAACGCCGATTGCTTCCGCAAACTTAAACAATAGTCAAAAATAGGAACTACTCCCATGACAGCCCTTAGAACGATCGCCGATGCTAACATTTCTACCGCTACATTCGGTTTAATTGAAGACTTGACCGATGTTCCCTGGACAGACCCCGATGGCGAACCTAAGCCTAACAAACCCCGTTTTATTGAAGACTTGACCGATGTTCCTCGGACAGACACCGATGATAATTTAATGCTAGAAACACGTGAAGTAATCGCCTCTGACCGTCACTTTACTAACAGCTTGTTTGGTAGCATCGATAAAATAGGTGGCTTACCCAATGACAACATAAAGGGAACACCAGGAAATGATTACCTAGTAGGAAATGATGACAATCAGGTTAGTGATGCCATCTTTGGTGGTCGCGGTGCAGATACACTCAAAGGTCTTGATGGTGACGACTTCCTGTTTGGCGGTAGTGGTAAAGATCAGCTTTATGGCGGTCGCGGTTCCGATTGGTTGGAAGGCAATAGTGGGAATGACATTCTCGTTGGTCACACCAACGATCAAGGAAAATATGATTCTTATGAAGTCGATACCTTAATTGGTGGTTCGGGAGCCGATCAATTCTCGCTAGTTATGAACGGGGGGCCAGACCCTAAACTTCCTTACTTAGATGGTCTGGGCGAGACTGCTTATGCGATTATTTGGGACTTTAAGAAAGCAGATGGAGATGCAATTTTGATGCTTGGTAAAAAGCAAGATTACGAATTTACGTCTGGCAACTACGGTTATGGAAATCAGTCAATCGATGATACAAGAATATTTTATCAAGGTGACATGATTGCCGTGGTTTCAGATAACATGGCTGCGGATTTAACCCTCTCCTTCGTCTAATTTTATCTCTAGGGTAACTGGTTCGCAGGTTCTGTCTGGGAACCGATATCCAGAGTCTCTGCCTCGAAGAGCGATCGGGAAAATAAGGTAGCAATGTCCAAGACACGGCAATCTTCTACAAGGGTGATTTGATTGGTGTTATGCAAGATCAAAATATTACCAAACTTAACCTAAATCAGGTGTTTATCTCCGCATCTAATACGCTCTAATACCTAATTTTATTACCCAACAACATTACTTGGAGAATCATCATGGATAAGAACATTAAAAACCAAAGCCTCTCAGTTGTACGACCTGTAACATCCATAATCCTTGCCACCTTGATGGCAGTATCTTTTTCGTCCGCAATGGCAATTTTAGGTAAGACTTCTCAAGTTTTGGCTAACCCCTTAAAATCACAACAGGTTAATCACCTTCAAATCAATGAAGTAATTACTTCCCCATCTTCGATTGTCGGTAACTGGAAAGGGAGTCTTTATTCTCAAGGTGATGATGTAGTAACTTCTGTTGAAATGGTTATCAAACAGGGAGCAAACCAGCAAGGAACATGGAAATTTATAGGAGAAAATAATACTCCTTTTGAAAGTGGTGCAGTAGTTGCCTCCGTAGGTGCTAATAATGTAAATCTGGAATTCAAGCAAACAAACAAAAAACCTAGTTGGTTTTTCAAATGCAAACTTCCAAACAATACCAAGCTTTCTTGCGAAAAGGTTGGTAATACATTGACGAAGCTCACTTTGAAAAAGATTTAGCTTAACTCGCGAGAAGCCCTACGTCTCACCGAAAGGTGAGCGTGTTTTCTTTAACCTAAAACACGGCAGAAATACTCGCGGTACAAATTGCAACGCGGCAGGACATAATTGTTTTGCCGCCGCACAATTCCCATACTGTGCAATTTGTAAATTTGCATGGAATCTAATTCAACTGGTTCGGCAGAATTCACAACTTTTTTCAAAGCTAAAGCTAATTCGGGATTGTGTTGCAGGATTTCCAAATGCTTGCGTAAATGATTGCTGTAGATTCCTGATTCTGAAGCAGCATTTTTTAATAGCTGGGTTAAGGTAATGTTGCCACAGCTAATCTCATACATTGCCAATCTGACTAAATAAGGATGTCCGCCGATCGCACAAATCAACTCTCCCAACTGCCCTTCATCCCAATCCAAGCCGTGCAACCGCGCTAAATCGTGAATTTTCTGGCTGTCAAACTCCTGCAACTCCACGGGAACCCCCGCATTAAACGGAGATTGATTCATGTCCAAAGGAATATAAACTTCGGTAGAATGCGCCATTACCAACCGCAGTTTTTGCCAGATATCCGAAATCTTGGCTTTTTCGTGCCAGCTTCGCAGCATCCCCAGAAAGTCTTCCACTACTTCAGTGTAGCCAAATAGGCGATCGACTTCATCCAATCCCAACACTAGGGGAGTTTCTATTTCTGCTAGCAAATACTCTTCAAAGTAAACTGTGCAGTTATCGTTGCTACCTAAGATATCCGTATCCCAATATTCGTTTAATTTGTTTTCTAATTTTAACTGTCGGCTGACCATCAAACACAACCAGCGCAGAAACTTATCAAGATTTGTTAATATTCCTCGGTCTGCTGCGCTCAAATCTAAATAAACTGCGTGATAGTTTTCCCGTTCTGCATGAGCTAAGATGCGGTTCATTAGTGAAGTTTTGCCCATCATTTCCGGTGCTTTAATCCGAATCAGCGAACCGGGTTTGAGAACTGTTTCGTTGCAGAGTGATTCGATATTAGAACGTTTTATATAAAAAGGTGAATCTAAGGCTACTGAACCTTCGGGGAACTGCAAATTTGCCACCGCCGGCAATGTTTCTAAAGGTGGATTTGTCTGAATAGATTGACTACATTCTGCTTCATAAGCTCTTCTTAGAGCTTCTTTGAAATTTTTCTTGGTAATTTTTTCTCCCAAAGCTTCGGAAAGCTTATGCCACAATTTATTGCCGACATCTTTGTTGAGGTATTCAGCACTGTAGCCGTAAGTTGTGGCGATTTCATCGTAACTTTTGCCTTCCCAAGAACCTTGCAGGACTTTCATTTCGATGTCGCTGAGATATTTGCCGGTGTTTTGGGCAAAAATGCGATCGGCAGATTCTTTGGTTTTGTTCCAAGAGAATTCTAATTCTGATTTCATGGGCTGGACACGGGTAATTAAATATACACGTAAGTATGCAGACTATGGCAAGAGAGGAGTTGTTCCTCTATCGGGAAATCACCCTGACTTTTCCCTATTTTAACTGATTAACTTTGGTTTTTACTGTAAATCAGTGGTGCCGGCCATATTTGTGTTTATTTAAACACCTGATTTTATTCCCATTGTCGGTTCTTTGACGAGAGGAGAAACTAAATACATCAAGCCAGTTAGTTGAGTCTTTCTCATTCTTGCACTAATTGGAAAACCACAAGGAGCAACAAAAATGTCCTCACTTATCAAAGGTACTGACTACGACGACAACAACACTGTCAACGGCGACGGTCAACTCCATAAATCGTTAGTGGGAGATGATTGGACAATCGACGGTCAAGGTCAAATTCAGATTTCAAATGATATAATCTACGGCTATAAAGGCGATGATATCTTGTCAGGTCGCGGCGGAGATGACATCCTCTACGGTGGCTTCGGGGGGGATAAGCTAGATGGCGGCGCGGGTAATGATAAATTATACGGCGAAGCTGGCGAGGATTTCCTGTATGGAGGTAGTGGCAAAGATACACTGTCTGGCGGCCTTCACAACGATTATCTATTCGGAGGAAGCGGCAAAGATTATCTAATCGGCGGCGACGGTAACGATTACCTTGACGGTGCTAATTTTTCGGGTGCTGGTAACGGTATCGGCGCAGGTAGTGAATCCGATTCTCTCGCCGGCGGCGCGGGTGCGGACACATTTGTACTCGGTAATGTTAATAATGTTTACTATCTCGGCACTGGCTACGCTACGATTACGGATTTTACGTTAGGTACTGATAAAATCCAAATTAAAGGCAATCTAGCAGACGGCTATTCGCTGAAAGCTGGCGATTGGAGCAATAACAAGGTTCAAGATACTGGTATCTTCTACAAGGACAATTTGATTGGTGTTGTTTTAGAGACAAACTTAACTAATGTTAACCCGAATCAAGTATTCTTGTCCGCGCCTCCAATCCCTCAATAGTCTTAAGCTTGGGTGCATCTGGTTTTTGAAGCCTGAAGAAGCATGACCGCATATAAGTTATTAGTTATGATCTGATATTTACTGCGGTCATGCTTCGCCCCTACCAGACACATTTGCCACTCTGAAATGCACGCTTAAGCTTCGCTACCTCAGGGCGAAAATTGAGGATTTCTCACTATTTTAAAATAGGAGTTTTTATGATGAAAATTGCGGACGATCGACCGAAATACCACCGACTTTTCTACACAACTTTGATATTAATTTCAGCTATCCTTTTAGGAGGATTGGGAAAGGTTTTCGAGTCCAACAACAACATAGCTTTGGCCCAAGAAAGCATCCCCGTTAGCGGTAGCGGCGACGCACAACTCCAGCCAATTGTACAATCGCTGACAGAATTTATGCGCCACCGCTGCGTCGGTGCCGCCGTACTCGGTGTTTCTGTTAAAGGTAAGCCCGTGGGTGTTTGGGGTTTGGGGCGCATGAAAGACCGATCGACCAATAACTCAAATCCGGCTTGCGGTGACGATATGCAGACCCCTCTAAGTGCGATCGTACCCGCAGATACCCCCATGCGGATCGGCAGTATCAGCAAGCCTGTTACCTTTGCCATGGTGCGCTGGGCGCTAAAACAGACGGCGCGCGATCGGGCAAATTTAGAACTGACTGACGACCAAATTGAAGGGATGAAATTGTTCGACCCCCAACATTATCCGCCGCTAATTCCCGGTTTGAACAAGCAATATCCAATAGCCATTATCCCGGAAAAATTGCACGCGGCATTTTCGGGAAAAGTCAAATTTCCAGTTGCTATTAAAGACAGTAATTGTGGCAATCTTAACTCAGGATTTGCAGACAAACAGTGGCAAAACGTCACCCTCGGAAATTTATTATCCCATCGCTCGGGACTTCAGCGGAGCGCGCCCAGATACGGTGAAGATATGACGGCAAATTTGCCAGTGCTGCGAAATCTGAAAACCCCAGCAGATTTTAAATCCCAAGAACAGCTACTTGTCAATGAATGGGGGAACAAATCTGTCATTTCTGCTAAAAATCAACTCGGCATCTCTGCTAATGCAGGCTATTTTTTGCCTAGTCCTAATTTAGAAGAAACTATGATGGTTTTGGCTGGGCGATGCCTTCAGTATCCTCTCGGTCAATATCATTATTCCAATACCAGTCCGGCATTTCCTACGATTATTTTGCAGCAGTTGGTAGCTTCCGGCAGATTTGCTGCTAAAACGGGTAAACTAGAAACTCATCAAGGCTCTGCTTTGGAGGTTTTCTTCAAAACCGAGTTGGGAATTCCTACTACGGCTACCAAGGGAATTTTCATGAGCCAAGGAGTAGAAAATTTTGGCGATCGCGAGCCGGAAAAACGCCACTGGAACGGCAAAAATTACTACGGTAAGGGATGGGATTTGAAGCGACCGCACTGTATTTGGAATGGTAATTTTTGCGACTTTTCTAGCTGGATAAATCCGCAGCCAGGGAAGATTAACTGGTCTTGGAATTTAAGCCAGGTTCCTTTTTCCCGAAGAAGTACAGATTTGAGTCCAGGAACTGGTTCGCTTGCTGCGGAAGCTGGAGTTTTTCTCAAATTCATGTCACAATATTGGGTGGGCGGTTATGAAAACAATCCGCGCATTGGGGAAAGGCGAAATAATGTTTGGAATCGATATACTGCTCATAACGGAGCGCTCGATGGTACTGAGGCTTGGGCAATTCAGTTAGGGGGAAGTAACAATCCGAAAGAGTGGAAATTGCCGCCTGTGGACGATAAAGGTCGCATTCTTGATGATTTTGCTAATTTGCAGATGTATGCGGGTTTGTTGCCGGATGGAGTTGATATTTTTGTGGCTGTGAATCAGAGGGCTGATAAGAAGTGTGTTGAGGCTAAAGGTTACAATTGCGGGGATGCTTACGGGCTTTTGAATAATTTTATTTTGTACGGTGCTTCACGGGTAAATTGGAATATGGTTGCACCGACTGCTGTTGTCAAATAATATTGATAAGTCAACGGCAGATGCGAGGCAGATAAACACAGATAAACGCAGATTGTTCGTAGGGTGCCTCTCCCTTCTTTAATCCCATAATTCAATCAATTATCTAGCAAGCGATGCACCTCATACATGGGAATTGTGTCAGGTGCATCGCTATCAAATTGTCGGTCTTGATGCAAAGATTGTTGGTGGCGACGCACCCTACAAATACTGTCAACTGTGAACTGAATGAAGGTAAAGTTAAGACTCAGTTTAAATATGAGTTTTTGAACAAGCCCATGAATTTCCGCTTCCGACTGTGTACTTCCATCAGTTGAGCGCGATAAGCAGACCATTCAACATTTCGCCCAGTTTGTATATAGGCAGCACGGGCTTTTTCTAGCCACTCGATCGCACTATCGTACTCGGCTGATTTCATTTGATTTAGAATCGATTCAGCGCGGCGACTAGCATTGACGATTACCCAATCGGGGCGATGGGGAATTGCCGCCATCATCACTCGATGAACCAGTTGTGAACCGTAGGATGTGTCAACAAGGGCGATCGCCTCTTCAATCAGTTTTTCATGCAGAAAAATATCCACCTTCGCTTCGGTAGAATTGTAGCTTTGACTGGCTCTTAAAATTGCCAATAAATCTGCTTTCAAAGTTGACAAATTATCTCCTGATAACTCCTGCAATGAAAGATAATCATTCAAGGAAGGTTGAATCTCAAAAATTTTCATTTTAGCCTTAAACGCAGCTTCTTTTTCTCCCAATTCATCGGCTAATTCACTCATACAAACTGCCAGTTTGTAGGTAGAATTTCCGGGTAAATTTAACCCAAGTTGACAAACTTTTAGAGCTTCTTCTGAGTTGCCGTCTTCTTGTAAGGTTTGAACTAGAGCAAAAGCTTCTTCCACTGATGTCATGTCGGTTGCGGCAGCTTTCACAGCTTCTTCTATTCTCCCCAAACGAGCTAACATTGTCAGATATTGTTGAATGCAGCCTTCTGCTTTGGCTAAGTATAAGTATTCTTTGTCGCGATTCTGCCGATCGAGAATTTGCAATCTAGTCAAGGTTAAGTCACGAGCATAATCTGGTGCGTCAACCTCCCAAATCCCTTGTCCACTAAGGTTTCCTTCCAATATCTGCTGGAGTGGCGGGTAGTCCCAACCTTGGCGTAAAGCTTCCAAGCTCATACTGAAATCACAATCCCATTCATCTTTCCAACCTTCTAACATCACCTCGAAATCTATTTCTTCTTCAGCAGTTAGCTCAGCCGTCAAAATGGCTTCTGTCCAAGCTTCATCCAAAGCATTAGTGATTTCATAACTTTCACAACCATATTCTGCTACGTCATCCCAATCATCAACACAACCTGAGGTAATGGCTTCTAAAATTACTAAAGCATTTTTGCCGTCTCCATGTTCGCTGAATTCCTGGGCTTGCTGAATCAGTTCTAAAATTTCTTCTGTAATCGGGTCTTCTTCATCATAAGCATATTCATCCTCCCAATGATTCTGAGCTTGTCGGAAAATTTCTCGCACTTGTCGCCGAAAAGGAGCAGGATCGATCGCACTTCGCCGATGTGTTGTCGCCAGTTGGTTTGTCGGCCCAGACACAGCGTTTGAGTTGACGTATAGTTCGATCGCACTTATCAGCGACGGTTCGTTGTCCACTAAATGCTCTAATAACTCATAGATTTGGGCGTCATTGAGGCGAGAGAGCAACTCTTCCAGCGTTTCGCCCCGTTCAATTTTTTCTGGTTCTCGCAGGCACAAAAACAGCGTAGCGATAATGTGTTTGCACCATCCATCGCCATCGTAAGGACAAGTGCAGAATACTCCAGATGTTAATCCGGCATGAGTAAAGGGCAAGGTAACATCGTAAGGTTCAACTTGAGAACCGTATACTTTTGCTTGCACCATATGGCCGCGGAGAACTGCGCTAGCAACATTGCCACCGAGATAGTAATCTTCGGCTCGGTTGAGCGATCGCTCAGAACTGTTATTCTTGATAATCGTTTCACTAAGTTTGGGAATTGGCATCACACCAGACCTCAGCAATTAAAGGATTAGACTCGATTTTACTTCAGAAATGCACTTGGTCTACGATATGCAGTCTGCTCTACAAACAGCAGCGGGCATTAAAACTGAACCCTCAAGTGTCAACTGTTAACTGTCAATTTTTTAAGATTCTTTAATATGAATTTCAAAGCAGGGGAAGTAAACATTATCCAGTCTACTGTGCAAACAGCAGCGGAAAATAAAACTGAACCCTCAACCCTCAACTGTCAACTGTCAACTGTTTAAAATTATTCGATATTCTTGAGTTTGGATGCCAGCTAGTCCAAAGGCAGCGCTAAGATGGTTAAGCACTGTTTTGCACTACTCTCATGTCCCAACGCGCCAAAACCTCACACAGCCAGCCAAGTGCATCCGACAACGGGCATCATGTGATGACTTCTAACTCCAACAGCCAAAATACGATTCGGATTCGCGGTGCGAGACAGCACAACCTTAAGAATATCGATCTGGAACTGCCGCGCGATCGACTGATAGTTTTTACCGGTGTCTCCGGTTCCGGTAAGTCTTCCCTGGCTTTCGATACAATTTTTGCCGAGGGACAGCGCCGCTACGTGGAGTCTCTCAGCGCCTACGCCCGCCAGTTTTTGGGACAGTTGGATAAGCCGGATGTCGATGCGATAGAGGGGTTGAGCCCTGCTATTTCGATCGACCAAAAGTCAACTTCGCACAACCCGCGATCGACTGTCGGCACTGTTACAGAAATTTACGATTATCTTAGATTGCTCTACGGCAGAGCTGGCGAACCGCACTGTCCGATTTGCGATCGCTGCATTGCGCCGCAGACAATTGATGAAATGTGCGATCGAGTTATGGCACTTCCAGACGGTACTCGCTTTCACCTTCTGGCCCCAGTTGTGCGCGGAAAAAAAGGCACTCACCGCAAATTATTGTCGAGTTTAGCTTCCGAAGGATTTATTCGCGTCAAAGTTAACGGAGAAATTTTAGAACTTTCGGAAAATATCGAATTAGATAAAAATCATATCCACAATATCGAGATAGTTGTCGATCGGTTAGTTAAAAAACCGGGTTTAGAAGAGCGTTTAGTGGATTCTCTGGCAACTTGTTTGCGACATTCTGAGGGAATTGCGATCGTAGAAGAGTTACCGCCTGACGAAAATTCTGAACCAGCCAATGGGCCGATCGTATTTTCGGAGAACTTTGCTTGTCCCGAACACGGCGCGGTGATGGAAGAACTTTCGCCCCGGTTGTTTTCGTTTAATTCGCCCTACGGCGCTTGTCCCAACTGTCACGGTTTGGGGAGTTTGCGGACTTTTGCACCGGAGTTAGTCATTCCTGATGAGAAAGCACCTCTTTATTGTGCGATCGCCCCTTGGTCAGACAAAGACAACTCCTATTATCTCTCTTTGCTGTGCAGCGTTGCCGATAGTTGCGGGTTTGATATCGACACTCCTTGGTTCCGCTTGAGGCCCGAACACCAGCGAGTGATTTTGTACGGTAATGAGTCAAAACAAACCGCAGAAAGCAAGAAGCGAGACAGCAACGCCAGCGATTTGAGGAGAGATTTTAAGGGCGTAATTTCCATGTTGCAGCGCCAGTACGACGATACAGGTTCTGATTTGATCAAACAGAAGCTGGAACAGTATCGAGTCGATCGCTCTTGCGATTGTTGTCACGGCAAACGCTTGAAACCAGAGGCGCTGTCTGTACGGTTAGGAAACTATGGAATTGTGGATTTGACGGGGATTTCGATTCGCGAATGTCGGGAACGAGTCAATAATTTGGGATTGAGCGATCGGCAATTTCAAATATCCGATTTAGCCCTCAGAGAAATCAAAGCAAGATTGCAATTTTTGCTCGATGTCGGATTAGATTACCTGACATTAGACCGTGCAGCCATGACACTTTCCGGCGGAGAAGCCCAGCGAATTCGCCTCGCAACTCAAATCGGTTCCGGTTTGACCGGCGTCCTCTACGTTTTAGATGAACCCAGCATCGGACTGCACCAAAGAGACAACTTTCGCCTGCTGCAAACCTTAACAAAATTGCGCGATTTAGGCAATACTTTGATTGTCGTAGAACACGATGAAGAAACCATGCGCGCCGCCGATCACATTGTCGATATCGGCCCCGGCGCAGGCGTTCACGGCGGCAAAATCATCTCGCAAGGAAGTTTAGAAAACTTGCTAGCGGCCGAAGAATCTTTGACTGGTGCTTATCTGTCGGGAAAACGAGTAATTGAAACTCCCAATGAAAGGAGAAAAGGCAACGGCAAAGCTCTCTCGCTCAAAAATGCGAGTCGCAACAATTTAAAAAACGTCGATGTGGAAATTCCCCTGGGAAAACTTGTCTGCGTGACAGGTGTTTCCGGTTCTGGAAAATCAACTTTAATCAATGAATTGCTCTATCCGTCACTGCAACACTATCTGACCAAAAAAGTTCCTTTACCACCCGATATGGACGCCCTAAAAACCAAGGGCGAACGCTCTCTAGATGATGTGGTTGATAAGGTCATTGTCATCGATCAATCTCCCATCGGCCGCACTCCGCGTTCCAATCCCGCTACCTACACGGGAGTCTTTGATGTGATTCGGGATTTGTTTTCCGAAAGCATTGAAGCGAAGGCAAGAGGTTACAAAGCCGGGCAGTTTTCTTTTAACGTGAAAGGGGGAAGGTGCGAAGCTTGTGGCGGCCAAGGCGTGAACGTGATTTCGATGAATTTTCTGCCGGATGTTTACGTACAGTGCGAGGTTTGTAAAGGTGCGCGGTACAACCGGGAAACGCTGCAAGTGAAGTATAAAGGCAAGTCAATTTCTGATGTTTTGAACATGACTGTGGAGGAAGCTTCGGAAATGTTTAAAAATATTCCGAGGGCGGGCGCCAGACTGGAAACGTTAGTGGATGTTGGCTTGGGTTACATTCAGTTGGGACAGCCTGCACCGACGCTTTCTGGCGGGGAAGCGCAGCGGGTGAAGTTGGCTACGGAACTGTCGCGTCGCGCTACTGGGAAGACGCTTTATTTGATTGATGAACCCACGACTGGCTTGTCGTTTTATGACGTTCACCACTTACTCAATGTGCTGCAAAGATTGGTGGATAAGGGTAATTCAATTTTGGTCATCGAACACAATTTGGACGTGATTCGGTGCTGCGATTGGGCGATCGATTTGGGGCCAGAAGGGGGAGATAAGGGAGGGGAAATTATTGTGGCGGGGACGCCGGAGGATGTGGCGGCAAATCCTCGTTCTTATACTGGGAAGTATTTGAAAGCTGTTTTAGAGCAGCATCCTTTAGGGAGTGCTGTAGCTGTTAGCTAATACTCGGTCAGGATAGATATTGTAGGGTGCGTCAGCGATTAGCCTAATTTTCAGGTGGAGAGGCAGAAGTGGCTGACGCACCCTACTGCTACCCACTCAGGAACGATTTTGCGTCATTTGAGGTGCATCGTTGAGCGATTTACCCCGGATTATTGAGCGGATACACTTCTGGCTATGTTAAGAAGTGCGGAATGTAGGTCATAAATCTTTATATTTTAGAGCCTTACAATAAAATAATATTAAAAGGAATACTATAAAGCAGAGAGCGATCGCTCAAATCACAAAGGAAGAACCTATATTTGATCTGGCAATCGCAATTTTCGATATAGTTCATCAATCAATAAATTGAAATATCCACCATTAAATCATCTTTAAGGAGTCGTAAATGACTACAACTTTTTCGCGTCTAGAACTTCAGAAAATTGCCGAGGATCACAGATTGTTTTTATGGTCTATCCTCGCCTTGATAGTTATTAACCTATTTCATGTTTCTTTACAAAATCAAGCTATAAATCTACAACCTATACGTTTACTCGCACATTTTGCAGCAACAGGATTTCGGATATTTGCGCTATACAAGCTGGTAAGATCCCTCAAGCTTTCTGCATGGATAATTTGGCTTATTGTTGGTTCACTTGTGCCAATTCTGAGTCTACTGGTACACGATAAAGCAATGAAAGCAATGAAATCTGCTGGCATAAAAGTCGGATTCATGGGAGTCGATCCAAGCTCTATCTAATATGCTGTTGTAGTCTAACAATTGTGGTGTACCGTACTGGCGAGAAATTCTGATACATTACGAGGTAGTTTGCAGCAGATTAAGCAAACAGTTATCTCGTTTCGTTTCTGAGTTATGACAGTACAAAGCATTGAAAAAACCTTTCAACTCATCCTACAAAAAACCATTCCGACAACAGCACAATAAACTGAGAGCAACCCCCTTTAAACCCAGTTAACCCAGGGTGGATTAATTGTCAGAGGGGGAATAGACTTCTTGCAAAAATAGTTAGGAAGTTGCTGGGAGCAACGTCCCACAAAAATCTTTTTTATTGTGGGACGTTTCTCCCAGCAGCGTCCCACAATTTGATTAAAAGGGCTTTTGCAAAAGGTCTATTGTCTAGGGCGTCGGTTCAGTATTAAAGGTTGACACAAGCGACATAGTATGTATGTTGATGTAGACCTTGGCAGGGCTCTCGCATGAGGACAAAAAAATGGTTGGCGATCGCGATCTACTGTCACCCTCATCCTTCGCCCTACATAATACATATTTCGTTATTTTTGTCAAAATATTCTACTGTACCGGCGCCCTAGGGCGACTTTTGCTCTCATGGTATAAGTTAGCCTAATTCAAATACTGAATATTTTCCGGTACCGAACTAAAAAATTTCCATTCTCCATTTGATTTGCGTAACGTATGTAATATTATCATCTTATTATCTCTGAAAGTTGAAGATGACCCGTCAATCTTTGTGGTTGTTTGTTCGATTCTTACTTTGGCTTCGTTTCCTGAAATTCCCACAATTTCAATTTTTGTTGGTTCGTACTTTAAATTTCTTTTGAAGACTTCTGCAATTGTAATTATTGTTGGTTGAAAACCAGGAGAGTTTGGATCTACTGTCGCCATATAGGATTCAGGATTTCTTTCATTCAAAGCTTTGAACTGCCGATCGATTAATAATTTGATTGCTGCTTGATCGCTGGTGTTATCAGCTATAATCTCTGTTGAGTTTATGAGTATAGGTGTAGTTAATTGATTGTTGCTTAATTTCGAGTCAATGTTAGGCACTTGGCCGCGGTCAATGTTGGTGGTATAACTGCTAAGGAATAAGCCTAAGATAACGGTAGGCAATGCTTTGTTTAAAGCTTGAACGTTCAAAAGTGACATGATAAATAAATATAACCTATGAATTGATGATTCTACGCTAGCATCTACAGCATCTCATGTCAATTTTAATTAGTTAACTATCTTGAATCGTGGGAGACATTGTCATATTTTCTGCTTGTTTTTGCATGAATTCAATGTCCGATCGCAACCAAGTGCGCGGCCCGCTGCACTGATGAGCAACTAACAGCCCCCACAGTCCTTTTTTGGTTAAAATTGGCACGACTAAATTGGCGCGAACCTTCAGGCTACGCAGAAACAGTCGGTGACATTGGTGGATTGGCTCTGTTTCAATATCTGTAATTGCTCTGACTCGACCCGCTTCGTACAAAGCAGCGTATTCGTCGTTAAAACACTCGTCTGGGCCAGTAGAACCCAAGATTGACAGTTCGATCGCACTTAGCATCTCACAAGTCACTCGACCTTGCCACTGCCTGTAAAAATAATACAGTACCGCGCGATCGCTCTGCACCACTTCTCGAATGTCGTATAGGGATTTTTCAATTAATACGTCGCGCTTGAGACGTTCTGTCAAGCGGTTGACAATTGTTTGCAGGCGATCGCCAGACATGGTAATGACTCCTTAACTTCCTAGTTTTGGCTGAGCTCTGTCTTCAGTTTACCTCTATTGAAGATAGCAACTGCTAGTATAAGTTTACATCTAGAGTGAAAATTTATGTCTGTGCTAGAAGCTGCTTGGAAACACGAATTTATCGCTACAAACGGCATCAAACTGCACTGTGTCACTCAAGGTTCTGGGCCGCTGATGCTGATGCTGCACGGATTTCCTGAGTTTTGGTATTCTTGGCGCCATCAAATCCCGGAATTTGCATCAGATCGTAAAGTTGTTGCTGTGGATCTCAGGGGTTACAATGACAGCGACAAACCTAAGGATAAATCTGCTTATATGATGGCAGAATTTGTACAAGATATCAAGGGAATTATTCAAGGCTTTGGATACAAAAGCTGCGTCTTAGTTGCCCACGACTGGGGAGGCGCGATCGCCTGGAGTTTTGCTTATGCTTATCCTGAGATGGTGGATAAATTAATTGTGATGAATATACCGCATCCGGCAAAGTTTGCTGAAGGGTTGCGAACTCGCCAACAATTGCTGAAAAGTTGGTACATCTTTTTGTTTCAGTTGCCATTTTTGCCGGAATTTTTAATTAAGTTGGGCGACTATCGGGCGATCGATCGCGCTTTGCAAGGCATGGCAGTTGACAAAAGCAGCTTTACCCCCTCCGATATCCAAGCTTACAAAGATGCGGCAGCTAAACCGGGGGCTCTGACTGCTACTATCAATTATTACCGCAATATTGCTCGCGGATTTGTCGATCGCCCGCATAGAGAGATCCTCGAAGTTCCGACGTTGATGATTTGGGGCGAAAATGATCGAGCCCTCGGCAAAGAGTTAACCTACGGAACCGCAGATTACGTGCGGGATTTTCAGATTCATTACGTTCCCAATTGCAGCCACTGGGTGCATCAGGAACAGCCGCAGTTAGTCAATCGGTACATCAGAGATTTTTTGGCGAGTAAGTTCATTTAATTGGTGTTGCGGGCGATCGCGTTTGAGTATCAATTATAGCGAAATATTATCAATAACTTTGTGTCTCAATCCCAAATCGAAAATCGAAAATCCTCTCTTCCCCCGAATTTATCCGTGGGGTCGCCTCTAAAATCTAAAATCTAAAATCTAAAATCGATTGACTCTCAAGAGCCGCTGTCAACTCTCTACTCAACTCTGTGGCGCCTGATAGGAGTGGGGAACAATCGCCCGGAGCGCGTTAGCTTTTGCGACACGGAAAGCTTGCAGCATGGATTGGCCCAAAGATCTACTTGCACCCAAGATTCTCAAAATGCGATCGTCCGCTGGAATAATCGGACATGGCGTGAAAAATATCAATTCTCGAAAAAAATGTATCTAAAACGATATAATTTTTGACATTCCCAACCTAAAAAATTGAGAGGAAACCAATCAAATTTTCGCAGTCAGCTTTGATGACACGAGATATCTTGGCAACGCAGCAGCAAAGAAATGACCGCATAATTGTCTTGGCGCTGATTTTTCTGACGCTGCTGGGACTAGCATTCCGGCTCTATTTGGCGTGGCGCACCAACCAAACTCTCCCCGATACCCCCGCCCGTCTCACAGGCGATGAACCAGGTTACGAGTATTTGGGACACTCTTTGCTAGAGGGTAAATTTTTTGATTGGCCGGGCAGGACACCAGTGTATCCCTTTTTTGTAGCTGGATGTTATGTAATTTTCGGTCGTTCTCCCGCATCTGTAGTCTACGTACAAGCTTTTTTGGGGGCGACAATCATACCCCTAACTTTTATCCTGGCACGGCGTTTTACTGGCCCTCAAAGTTCCTTAGTCGCCGCTGGATTAATTGCGCTACATCCCTCCCTGATTCTTCATGTCAGGCTGCTGCAAACAGAGATTTTATACGCGCCTTTAATGATTTTAACAATACTGGGCTTGCTGCGAGCATTGGAACAGCCGGAGTGGCAAAATTTTTCATTAGCAGGTGGGTTGTTGGCAATTACGAATCTTTGTCGGCCGACAGCGATGTTGTTTCCGGTAATTGTCCCACTATTGATGCCGCGCCAATGGTCTTTTAAGCGCAAGGTTGCTTTGTTTGTTGCTTATTTGGGCGCAATTATCATCATTACCACACCTTGGACTTACCACAATTATCGAACTCACAAGACTTTTTTGATTTACAGTGTTTCTACGGGGCTGCTGTGGCAAGGAAGTCCAGAGTTTTATCATTTTGCCTACGAACAACTGCCAAAACGCCATATCACTAAAATTTGGCAGGAAGAACTCAATCCGGCTCGGAATGGCGGACACGATGTTTTTACCATTGAGGGCGATCGCTATTTTACCAAACGGGCGATCGCTTCAATACTCTGCGAGCCGGCTGTCTATCTCTGGTATTGTTTGCAAAAGGCAGTTTATTTGTGGTTGGGAAACCCTATAAGTGACTGGCCTCATCACGCTATGTTTAATGTGCAGGCAATGCGGAAATTCTTTTCGCCGCAACGGATTGTCGGCATTTTAGCGTCGCGAATTTTGCCTGTATTTGCGGCTTTGGGCATGATAGTTTTGCGGCATCGCTGGCGGGAGTTTTTGCCACTGCTGGCAGTCTGCGGCTATTTTACTTTGATTCATGCGCTTACTTATGCAGAAGTTCGCCACAGCGAGCCACTGCACCCGATTTTGGCGATCGTAATCGCCACGGCGGCGGGGGAACTTCAGCGTAGGTTAAAGTTAATTAGTCAGTAGGTCTTAGGCGGTTAGCCATTAGTTATTAACCCAGTGTTATCAAAAACTCTAATTCGGAATTTCACCCTCGCCTTTTTAATTGCCATCGGCCTAGAGTTGTTGGGCCCAACGACAACTTTTGCTCAAAACATCGCAACAATTAAATTCTCCGGTACTGCTGCGGGTGTCAGCACTCGCTACATCGGTGCAGTCGAGGGCAACATTAACTTTGATCTCAAAGATTTGCAAGATTTGGGAATTAATACATACCGCATTTACGGCGGGATGTCTCGATGGGAACCGGAAGACGATGACGGTAAATACGGCTGGCCGGAAATCTCCCAAATTAAGGCAAATCCAAATATTATTAATTGGGCGCATTGGGATAAAATTATGACCGATCCGCCCCGGGGTAGCGATTATTCGTGGTCGGGAGAACGTGGTAAAGTTTGGGAAGGCAATGCTAGGACTATTTTTAATGCTCTCAAACAGGCTAAGATTCGCCCGGTTGTGAGTATTCGTAATGTGGACAGTAGCTGGAATCCGTCCTGGGCGCTGCAATTAAATCCGCCCCGAACTAAAGAAGATTGGAACGAGTGGTGGGAACACGTGTTTGCTACGGTTTATTGGTTGAATGTACGCAACGATTACCGCGTTGATGATTGGGAAATTCACAACGAACCGGACTACCGCATACAGGGTTGGGGTGGAACTATGGCTGACTATTTTGAGTTGGTGAAAGTGACCAAAGATGCGATCGACTTTGTTTACAAAAGTTATTTGCCTGGGCGCGCTTACCGCATCCACAGCCCGACAAGCGTAGGTGGCAGCATTTGGCCTGCTGAGGCTTTGCGAGAAATTCCTAATTATTTCGATACTGTCAACTTCCACAATTACGATGCAGATATTTCTAACTACACCCGCAAAGTGCGCGGCTGGATGAAGGGGACAGTCCGTGCTAACTCGGAGGTTTGGGTGGGAGAATGGGGAAGTTATCAAATTAGCTATAACGATTTCCCTTTAGCTTTAAGTTTGATTAAAAATTTGATCCGAGGTTCCCAACCGGGGGATAATTATATTTACGGGAGTCACATATTCTGTTTGTACGACTGGGGAAAGCCGGCACTGGCGGAAGGTTTGCTGGGGGACGGGGGAAAACGGCGCGCGAGCTACTATGCTTTGCGGATGGGAATTCGGGCTTTGCAAGGGGGTAGGGCTAGCTTTTTTCCGATCGCTAATAGTTCCGATTTAATGGCAGTTGCAACTCTCGATTCTAGTAAGAATGTTTACTTGCTGGCTGTCAACGATCGAGCAAAATCTTATACTGTTCGTGCCGATATTTCAGCTTTAATCGAAGCTGGTAATGGGACGGTGCGGGAGTTTAGTTTGAAGTCAATGGATGAGGTTGTTAGCAGCTTGACCCTGAAGGGTGGTAAGGCGACTTTTTTGGTGCCGGGGAAGAGTGCTATTCTCATCAAGTTCGTTAGCGCAGCCCTCGAAGAGGATCGCCCGAATTGAATGTCAAATTCTCGGAGTTCAGAATTGGGATAAGATAGAATTAGTTACGATCGCAATTATTTATTTTGTGCCCTCGAACCCTCGAACCCTTAATTAGACAGTTGAAATATCTAAATCGTGTTGTGATTCCCCTCCTGTCGCTGGTAAATTGGTAGCGTGTAAGTATCTTGCCTCCAACAGAATCCGATCGAGAATTCCCTTGAGCGCGAGAAGGTAGCCGAAGTCTAGACATCGCAGAAATTCTTGCTCGTAAACCCGCAGTAGTTAGGTTAGGCGAGGAATTGCCGGCCAGTCTTCATGTCCGCCCTCTGCTAGATAGCATTGGTTCTGACTTTCAGCGCCCGTCAATTGTCAGGATTTGGCACGGAATTAATTTTTAATGCCAAGATGCTAGAAGTAGGGGTGATTTTAATCTTACAGAAACTTTGATCGCGCACAGGTAACCTCGCGGGCAAAGCCTCTCAATCAACCTGCTACCCGCGGCGATCGGGTTTTTCCAACAAATATCACTCTTATGCCCGCTGATGTTTATTCCCTCTCTCAGTCAGGTCATTAACCGCCATCCCCTCACCGTCACCCCTGGGACGCCCGTAGAAGAGGCGATCGAGCTGATGAGCAGCACAGGAGCCAGTTACGTCCTTGTGGTAGAACCGCGCGGAAATTTTCAACTGGGAAATCCCACCAACGGGACTTCCCCGCAGTCGCGGGAACAGTTAGGTTTCTACAAAGGCCTACCGCGTGCGCTACACGCAGGTGCTAACAGGCTCAGTCTCAACGGCCTCAACGGCTCAAAAGCCGACGATACCGGTGGCCAGATGGTGCTGGGGATTTTTACAGCGCAAGATGTCGTACAGCTAAATTCGATCGGCGCTGCTTTGAGGGGATTTGCGATCGAGCAAATCATGATCAGAACCGTAACTGTAGCCCGAGAATCGGAAATTCCCGACTTTTTTGCCTTAGCCAATCTGCTGGACAAACATCTGATCGGGCATTTACCAGTCGTCAACGACGCTGAAGAACTTGTCGGTTTAATTAGCTCTCAAAGCTTGGTACAACTGTTGCAGGAAATTGGGGAATCGCCACAACCCATTAGCAGCCCTTCGCCACCTGCTTCGCCCTTGCCATTTCCTCCGCCACTGCCAATTTTACATCCGAAATTAGAGATCCCCGCAAATTTAATTAAACTCGATCAAATCCCTCAAATCGCAGCGTCGCGAATTATTCACGCTCCGGCTACTGCTTCAGTTCGCTATTTGGCGCAACTGATGTTCCGACACAATGTTAGCTATGTATTAATCACTGAAACCCCGGAACCAAACTCGAATGGTGCAGCTCAAAATGCCAAATTTACAAATCCCAACCTCCACAAACTGGTTGGGGTGGTAAGTTCGCGGGACATCGTGCAGTTGCAAGCCACGGGGAGAGACTCTAGCAGAATTAAAGCAGGAGCGATTTGCAGCAGTTCGCCAGCCCTGGTACGATCGCACTCTACCCTCGAAGCAGCCATCGCCCTGCTGCGAAAACACTACTGCCAGTTACCTCTATTAGTCATCAACGACAGCAATCACCCGATCGGGATTGTCAATCCTCAAACTATCCTGTTACAAGCACTGGACTCAAAATCTCTGCATTCAGGCTTGCTCGCTTTGCAGCGCCAGCTAGAATCTAGCAACGCGCAGTACAAAAAACTCTTGGCCCAAATACAAATTCCGGCAGCCAATCCCTACCCAGATGCAGAAATTGCTCAAAACAGTAGCGTCGCGCAGCCCCCAAATCTCCCCGCTACCGTCAACAATCAGGGGATTTGGGATTGGAATCTCGAAACAGATGAGTTTTTTTATTCGGCGCGATGGCAAGAAATGCTCGGCTACAAAGAAGGGGAAATCTCGAATCGGCGATCGGAATGGTGGAGTCGCATCCACCGAGACGACATTGACGGAGTAAAGGCAGCTTTAGAAGATCACTTCGCACAAAAAACAGCGGATTTTGCAGCCGAATATCGAATGTACTGCAAAGACGGCAGCACTGTCTGGGTGCTGAACCGAGGTCAAGTTTTGCGTAGCGCTACGGGCAAACCGCTGCGGGTAGTCGGAACTCATACAGATATTACTCCAAACCAGCAGTTAGAACTCAAAAACTCCGATGGCGTCGAGGAATTCCAAGTATTTGATGCTTTGAAAGCAACAGTAATTTTCCAGATGGATGCGGCGGGGATTTGGACATTTCTCAACCGTGCTTGGACTGAAATAACGGGTTTTTCGGTGGCTGAAAGTTTGACAACTAATTTTTTAGATTGGGTGCATCCAGATGAGCGCTCGCATTGTGAAAATTTATTGGAGTCTTTGCTGTCTGGTAATTCACCATTTTATCGGCGAGAACTGCGATTTAAATACAAGTTGGAATCTGGCAAAAACGAATTGGGAATTCAGATTGATTCAGGCTTTGTTTCAGTTGAAATATTTGCCCAAGTCCGGCTGAATTCCCAAGGTGAAATACTGGGAATTTTAGGGACTTTGCACGATGTCTGCAACCGCGTTGAAGGAGTTGAGGAACTGCGGGAAAGCGAGCGGGCAATTCGATCGCTCTACGAGGTAATGGTAGGCTCGTCCGGCTCTTTTGACGAGCGAACGACCCGGTTGCTGGCAATGGGTTGCAGTCAGTTTGGGATGGATATCGGGCTGTTGGGCAGGGTTTTGGGCGATCGCTACGAAGTGCTCGCGGCTTATGTACCGCAAGATTTTCCCTTCGGATTTGCTAAAGGAGACGGTTTTTCTTTAAGCAGAACCTTCGAGCGAGAGGTTTTGCGATCGATCGAACCTATTTCGATCGAATCAGCCGGCACTACTCAGTGGAAGCAGCATCCCGCTTACGCCGTGCGGAGGTTGGAGGCTTTTGTCGGCACCAGGGTAATAGTTCAAGGGCGAGTTTTTGGCACCTTGAGCTTTACTTCCCGCACCCCTAAATCTCCTTTAAAACCGCTGAATTTTGAAATTTTAAAGCTGATGGGCAATTACATCGGGGCGGAAATTGCCAGGGAAGAGCGAGAGCGAACTTTGCAGCGACAGTACCAGCGCGTCTTGCTGCTCAAACAAATTACTCAAAAAGTGCGATCGACCTTAGACACTCAAGAAATTTTTCAGACTACCGCCACCCAAATCGGCCGCGTATTCGGCGTCAATCGCTGCACAATTCACACCTATCTTTCCCAACCTTATCCCCACCTTCCTTGCGTCGCAGAATACCTAGAACCAGGTCACGAATCGGCTTTAGATTTAGAACTTTCTGTCACTTACAACCCCTACACCGAAAAACTACTCGCAGAAGATATCGCCCTGGCATCTCCCGACGTGTTTGCCGATCCTTTGCTCGAATCTTCCGTACCAATGTGCCGCCGCATCGGATTAAAATCTATGTTGGCGGTTCGCACTTCCTATCAAGGAGAACCGAATGGCATTATTACTTTGCACCAGTGCGATGCAACTCGCCAGTGGACTCCCGACGAAATTGAACTCTTAGAAGATGTTGCCGCTCAAGTCGGAATTACCTTAGCTCAAGCACTACTCTTAGAAACGGAAGTTCAGCGCCAGCGACAGTTAGCAGAGCAAAATGAAGCTTTGGAGCAAGCGCGAGAAGCGGCCGAAGTAGCTAACAGAGCTAAGAGCGAATTTTTAGCAACTATGAGTCACGAAATCCGCACTCCGATGAATGCGGTAATCGGGATGACGGGTTTGCTGCTGGATATGCAACTAACTCCAGAACAGCGGGATTTTGTTGAGACAATTCGCACCAGTGGCGATGCTTTGCTAACTATTATTAACGATATCCTCGACTTTTCCAAGATTGAATCGGGTAAAATGGATTTGGAACGCAGCCCCTTCGATCTGCAAAACTGTATAGAAGAATCTCTGGAATTGCTAGCTCCTAGAGCGTCGGAAAAAGGTTTAGAGTTGGCTTATTTTATTGATGATTCTGTTCCGAAAAACATTTTAGGAGATGTCACAAGGCTGCGCCAAATCTTAGTAAATCTGCTGGGCAATGCAGTTAAATTTACCGAGTCTGGAGAAATTGTTGTCTGCTGTACGGCTCGGAAAGTTGAACAATTACCTGCTAAGAGTTCGCCGGAAATTAGCAATATTCTAGAGCCGCAACCGCTAGCAATTAACCAGGGAAAGTTGGCAGGTAGGAGACTGTACGAGATTCAATTTGGTGTCCAAGATACGGGCATTGGCATTCCGCCAGACCGGATCGATCGCCTGTTTAAAGCTTTTTCGCAGGTAGACGCCTCGACAACGCGACATTACGGCGGGACTGGGCTGGGATTGGCTATCAGCCAACGTTTGAGCGATATGATGGGCGGTAAAATGTGGGTTGTCAGTCAGGTAGCTCCGGGCAGTTCCAAGTCTCAACCTGCTGTTTCTGCGATCGGACAAAGTACGGCAGGAATCCCACCTGCGGGATTTTCTGCACCGTCGATATCGGGTTCCGGTTCGATTTTTTATTTCACGGTGATTGCTGAAGCTAATCAAAACGCGGCTGAAGAAAAAAAACCGGAATTTACTGTTGGGAAGCGTTTGTTAATTGCCGAGAATCATGCCATTAACCGCCAAGTTTTGATCCGGCAAGCTGAGGCTTGGGGCATGATACCCATGGCTGTAACTTCGGGCGCTGAGGCTTTGGAAATCATCAAAGAAAACTCGGCGATCGATTTGGCTATTTTGGCGATGAATCTACCAGATATGGACGGTGTGGCTTTGGCTGTGGAGATTCGGAAATTTGAGCTGAGCAATTTATCTAGTGGCGACGCGCTAAATCCGAATGTCATCAAAGTTAAAAGCCCTCGCAAAGTTACGCTACCTTTGGTGCTGTTTACTTATTTGAGCAAGGCGGAAGTTTGGAAAAAACTTGAAACTACAGAAGTACATTTTTCGGCGTTTTTAACTAAGCCTCTAAAACAGTCCCAGTTTTATAATGTATTGCTGCAAGTTTTTGGGTATGTTGCTGGTAGAAGCAGCAAGGGAGAACTTTCAAATGTGGCGACTTTGACTTCGGGATTGAAGTATTTTGAAAATTCTCAAGAACAGCACCGCGCGCAGCGGACGCCTGCGGTTTTGAGGCAGGTTCCGAGCAATTCAGCCCCACACGATCCAAGTAATGCTAATCAGATTCGGATTTTGCTGGCAGAGGACAATGTGGTGAATCAAAAAGTCGCTACGCATTTGCTCGACAGGATAGGATATCGGGCGGATATTGCGGCTAATGGCTTGGAGGTTTTGGAGGCGTGCAAGCGGCAATCTTACGATGTTGTGCTGATGGACGTGCAGATGCCGGAGATGGACGGTTTGGAAACGACGCGCCGCATATGTGCGGAATGGCCAGCTAACAAGAAGCCGAGAATTATTGCGATGACGGCTAATGCCATGCAGGGCGATCGCGAAAAGTGTCTAGAAGCGGGTATGGACGATTATATTACTAAGCCCGTGCGCCGGGAAGAGTTGGCCCTCGCCCTCAGCAAGTGCCAACCTCTGCGTCGGGATGAATTGAATGCCGTTACTGAACCAAAAAATCCAGATATTTCCGATCAAAATGGCAGTCATGTTACTAGACATTCGAGCGTTCAACCGCCAGCAAATTCTCCGATTAATTTTGAGGTTTTGCACAATCTCCGCGAGCTAGACGATGAGGACGATCCGGATTTTTTGGGGGAGTTGATTAAGATATATTTGTTAGACGCACAGCAGCATTTAGAAACAATTAAGGAAGCTATTTTTCTAGGTGACGCTGACAGTTTGAAGCTAGCTTCTCACACGCTGAAGTCGAGCAGCGCCAATTTAGGAGCGGTGTCTTTTTCGGAAGTATGCAAGGAGTTGGAGTTGATGGGCCGCGTGGCGGTTGAGTCTGGAGGGGAACAGGTTTTTGATGCGAGGGCGGCGCGCGATCGCCTATTGGAAGCCGAAGCTGAGTGGGAAAAGGTGCGATCGGCTTTTGAGACGGAATTGAAAACGGGGAATTTGCGATCGCAAATGGGGTAATTTGTTATTTGTTGGTTGTTATTTGTTAGTTGTTATTTGTTGGTTGTTATTTGTTGGTTGTTATTTGTTGGTTGTTATTTGTTATTTGTTAGTTGTTATTTGTTAGTTGTTAGTTGTTATTTGTTAGTTGTTAGTTTCAATGGGAGCATCTCCGTTTTGCATTTACAGTGCGAGCTTAAGAGCTCGCACTACCATAAACAATGCTTCTTGCAAAACTGAGATGCTCCCAGTTTCAATAACCAATAGGGTGCATCTCTTTTTTTGCAAATATATTCCAATACGGTTCACTTAACGTTTTTTGTCATTGCGATCCCAGAGAGAGCAATCGCAGGGTCTGTTTGTCACATCGTTTTTCCCGGTGTACTGTCTTAAGTGAACTGTATTGAAATATATTCGTAGGGGCGAAGCATTCCGGCAGTAATACCATTTTTCTTTCATATGTGCTATGGATGAAGTCTTAGCCCCCCCGAAATCGCGGGGGGGGGTAATATCTAGCGCTACTTTATGAAATTGGTATAAATCTCTGGCGATCGCTAATAAATTGTCTGCCGGAATGCTTCGCCCTTACAAAATTGAGATGCACCTAACCAATAACCAATCACCAATGCCCAATTCCCAATTCCCAATGCCCAATTCCCATATTTAACTTTCACCTAAATAGGCTTTGCGAACAGTTTCATTTGACTGCAAATCGCTAGCACTACCAGCCACTACAACCTCACCAGTTTGGATCACATAGCCGCGGTGGGCTACACTTAAAGCCATGCGAGCGTTTTGTTCCACGAGTAAAATAGTTGTACCTTCAGCATTAATATCGCGGACGATCGCAAAAATTTGACTGACTAACATCGGCGCCAAACCCATACTCGGTTCGTCCAACAATAGCAAACGGGGGCGGGACATCAAAGCGCGGGCGATCGCCAGCATTTGCTGTTCCCCGCCGCTGAGAGTGCCCCCTTTTTGACTAATTCTTTCTCGCAAACGGGGAAATAAATTTAAAGCTTTTTCCATATCCGACTTGATACCCAGAGTATCGTTGCGTAGATAAGCACCCATTTCCAGGTTTTCTTGCACCGTCATCCGCGGAAAAATCAACCTTCCTTCCGGGCTTTGAGAAATGCCCAAACGGACGATCGCCTCTGTAGACAGCGATTCCAAAGGCTTACCCTCAAATAATACAGTGCCGCTGCGCGGGCGCAGCAATCCTTGAATCGTGCGGAGAGTGGTAGTTTTCCCCGCCCCGTTGCTACCAATTAAAGTCACAACTTCTCCCTCCTTAACCGTTAATGAGACTCCTTTGAGGGCGTGAATATTTCCGTAATAGGTATGAATATCTTGAATTTCTAGCATAATTACTCTTTGTCGGCTATCTTTATATAGATTTTAATCAAAACACGGACATATTTACCATTACCCGTTGGCATCTTCTTCTTTTCCCAAATAAGCCTCAATCACGCGAGGATCTGCGCGAACTTCATCGGGAGTTCCCTCAGCAATTTTAGTACCGTACTCCATTACACTCACGCGATCGCTAATTCCCATCACCACTTTCATATCGTGTTCGATCAGCAAAATACTCAAATCCAACTCATCCCGAATCCGGTAAATAAACCGAGTTAGATCGGCCGTTTCATTCGGGTTCATCCCCGCAGTCGGTTCGTCCAACAGCAAAACTTTTGGGTCAGATGCCAAAGCCCTCGCAATTTCCAATCTGCGCTGGTCGCCGTAGGAAAGGTTTTTTGCCAACTCCGGCGCTTTCTTCACGCCTAAACCGACAAAATCTAGCATAGTCAGCGCTTTTATTTTAGCTTCCCGTTCCTCCGAATTCACAGTCGGAGGGCGGAGGATTGCACCCAACAAACCAGCTTTTAAACGGCAATGTCTGCCTACTAAAATATTATCCAACACAGTCATGTTGTTGAACAATCGGATATTTTGAAAAGTTCTAGCAATCCCGAAAGTTGTCAGGCGATCGGGCGGTAAACCTGTGATATTTTTATTTTCCAGTACCAACTGGCCCGCACTCGGTTTGTAGATGCCGGTCAGCATATTAAAGAATGTGGTTTTACCCGCACCGTTGGGGCCAATCAAACTGGCGATCGATCCTTTTTCTAAGGTTAAGCTGACTTGATTTACCGCAGTCAAGCCGCCGAATCGCATTGTCAGTTGCTGTGCTTCTAATAGTGACATTTTGGTTGTGTTTCCTAATATTAGTTAAGCTGTGATACCAATTTTTTATGAGGGTGCATAGAATCTGATCCCCCCTAACCCCCCGAATAGTCGGGGGGGCCAAGAGTTACTCAAAGTCCCCCGACTATTCGGGGGATGCGAGGGGGATCGGGATATGTGCAACTTCACATTAAATTGGTAAGAGAGTTCGGATTCTATATAATACCAAATCTGATCTGTTAAAGTGCGTCAGCTTGGCTGTGGTGGGATGCTCGTTACGACAAGGAAAAATTAGGGCCTCGGAATGCGTTACATAAAGTCTTAGGCTAAGCTTTATAACTGGGTTTCAGCTTAACGACGACAAAAAGGGTGGAAAATTAAATTACACTGATATTTGGTCGCGGGCGATCGGCTACTATAGTAGGGGGTATTGTTGAGGTCGGAATTATGATGAAGCTTGGTTTGCTGGTGCGATCGCAAAACCTCTCCGCAGAAAAATCTCCAAACAACGACTTAGGAATCGGAAAAGTTACCGAGCTATCCTACTCTACAGCAACGGTTGAATACTTCTGCTCGATCGGGCAACGCCTAGAAAAAATCTTACCCTTAACTTCGCTTTCTAGAGTTCGACTCCCGCCTCAGACACGATGTTACATCCAGCCAGAAAACCAGGATACATGGATAATTGGTCGAATTTTTGACTGGGACGAAGATAAAAGTCTGTATCGCATCGATCTACCCGATAAAAAGATAGCATTAGTTGCCGAACAGGAAATTTACGTTCGCTGCAACCTACCCATCGATGATCCCATCGAAACTCTAGCGATGAAAGGTCAGGAAACGCCTTACTTTCACGATCGGCGTTTAGCTTTTGTCCGGTGTCTGATCCAACAGGGCGCCGTCAGTCGCGGGATGACAGGGCTGATTTCTGCCAATATTGACCTTTATCCCCATCAAGTTGAAGTTGTCCGCCGCGTGCTCGAAGACCCGATTCAACGCTATCTTTTAGCTGATGAAGTTGGACTGGGAAAGACGATCGAAGCAGGTGCTATTCTGCGCCAGTATCTCCTCGATGAACCCCAGGGACGTGCAGTGGTAATTGTACCGCAATACCTGCGGGAACAGTGGCTTCAAGAATTAGAAAATAAATTCTATCTCTCTGACTTTCTCTCTGAATTTGCCGATCGCGTCCAGGTACTTGCAGTAGAGGATGTCGATCGAGTCAGCCCGAATGCCGCTTTGGGCTTCCTGATTTTAGATACCCTGGAAACTTTATTCGGAAAACCCGGCCCGTTTCAAGTGATATCTGCCGTGCAATTGCGACCAGAACCCTCTTACTGGTTTGCTTGGTGTCAAAGTGCAGAAATCAGAAAACAGCGACTAATTGAAGCTGTTTATCATCTCCCTCGCCCTCTGATTGTTTACGCCACCAAACGCGAAGATGTCAGGCGGTGGCAACAGGATTTATTGCGTGCTGGATTCAAGCGGTGTGCGATGATGACCGGAGAATCTAGCACAACAGAACGCTCTCAACTGATTCAAGACTTGCGCGAGAGACGAGTTGATATAGTAGTTGCTACTTCGGCTTTCGGATTGGGCGTCGATCAGTCAGATGTTCGAGCCGTAATTCATGCCTGCATCCCCGAAACTATCGATCGATTCTATCAAGAAGTCGGTCGCGGAGGTCGAGACGGCAAGGCTGCAATTTCCCTCGCACTGCATACCGATGAAGACCTAAAAATTGCCAAGTATCTTAACGAAAAATCTGCAATTACGATCGAACGGGGTTTGCAGCGGTGGGAAAGTATGTTTCTCAAAAAAGAACCCTCGATCGATGGTCGGTTTCGCGTTCTTGTCAATATTCCTCCATCTTTACAACTAGCAGATATTGACATGAACAGCGAACAGAATCAGGCTTGGAACATCCGCACTTTAACGCTGATGAGTCGGGCAAGTTTAATCGAAATGGATGCCGATCGACCGCCGCTTATCAAAAATTTTGAATCGAAAGACGCTTATCAAAAAGCTTGGGAACTGCACCGAGAATCCCGCTTTATTCGGATTCTAGATGAATCCCATCTGAAAAAACAAACCTGGGAACAGAAAGTAGAACCAATTCGCCAGCAAAGCCAAAACAGGAGCTATAAAAACTTGGAATTGATGCGCGAGGCTTTGCGATCGGAACGCTGTATTTCGGAAATCTTAGCTGAAGCTTACACTATAGGCGATCGTGCAATACCAGAACCGAGAAAGCAGGTGATAGTTTCTCGTGCTTGTGGCGGATGTCCTGTTTGCCGAAAAAACCGGGAATCAATATTTTCGGGAATTATGCCCGCGCCGATATCTGTATGGCAAAACCCTAAACTTTTTGTAGGTAAAGAACTAGAACGATTGCTAGCAGGAGATAAATTAATGCTGATTTTCTATGAATCTATGGAGGAGAAAAGTTGGAAACGCAAAAGCCCTCAAGTTTTTCAATGGTTGACGGAGCAAGGAATTAAGAATTTAGTTGTTACTCGCGAATTTCATAGTACATTAATTAAAGAACCAAATCTAATCCCAGATGCTTTTATATTTTTGTTTGAAAAATACCAACCCATTCTGATGCCGCGCATTCCTACCCTGATCTTTCATCCACCAGGAAAGGCTATTCCTGAGAAATATCTGTCACCAAACAGAACTTCTGACGCGCCGCTGATTATCGTGCTTCCGGTAGATACAGCAGATCCCAGTCGCAATGACCGCAAGCTAATTGATATTTTTCCAGGTAAATATTTTATGTTTAACCACTTTTGTACGGAGGTGAATTTATGAGCGTATTAAAAACTGCTTTGGCTGCTCCTAGCCGAATGCGAGGCATATTTAGATATTTACTTCAAGCACCCAAACAGCGAGAAAACAGGGAAAAACTCACTGGGCTGCTTTCTCCCGATAAATTATCAGAAGGGAGAAACAAAGGTGCGGAACATCCGATGTTTGATGCTGCACTGCGAGAAAGTATCAAGTGCGGTTTATTAATCGAAGAAAACGAGGATATTGCTATAAATTTTAATCTTACTGAAGAAGCTCGACATCCTCAAACTGGCGATAAGTTGTTGCCGGATACGCTGGTACAGCTATTTTTCGCTTCTGATAATGAAGATGAAGCAGATTTAGGCAGGTTAATAGCATGGTATTTAGCCCAAGATATTTATGATGCTCCCGATACATGGGAAAAAGTAGAACAGCTTGTCGCAGAGCAGGGAGTTGCTGAGTCTTTAGATTTGAAAATATCCAGTAATACTTTGTCCGGTCAAGTCGAGGATTGGATGTGTTATTTTGGGTTTGCTTGGAGTCATGCTTTAGGAGGAAACAAAAGAATAGTTGCCGAGCCAACTGCTTACCTCAAACGCAATTTAAAAGAGTTATTTCAAGGAGAAGTGCAAGCTAAACTTTCGATCGCAGATTTCGTCGATCGTTTAGCCGAAAAATGTCCTCTGTTTGAAACTGGCAAATTTCGAGAACAAGTTGAGGATAAAATCGGTTCTCGCTTGCCAAATCATTTATCAACTAGCACAGCTTTTGCTTTATTCCGCCTTCAGGATGATGGCTGCATCCAGCTTATAAAAGAGTCGGATGCCGATTTATTCATCCTTCCAATTGGTGACAAAGAAGCAGGATTTTCTCATATTATTTGGACGGGAGTAGAACTATGACTTTTACAAAATTTGTTTGCTGGGATGTCGATCGCGTTCGCCGCGTGATGGGTGTGGAAGCTACCCAAACGGCAGATAGTATATTTCTGGCAACTCACCATCCGATCGCCATGTACCGCCAGGAACTTATCGAAATACCGTCGCAAGTTCGCTACAGTGAGGAACAATTTCTGAAGGATTTTCTGGCAGAACAAGATTTCGCTTTCGTACCAGTTTTAGGAAGTTCTGGCACAGGAAAATCTCACCTGATTCGGTGGCTAGCCGCCAATATTGAATCGACACAAAAGCGTCGAGTTTTGCTGATTCCCAAAATAGGAACGAATCTCAAAGATATTATCAGTTTAATATTAGAAGGGATGGCAGGAGCCACCTTCGATGAATACCGGCAGCGTTTAAATCGAGCCACTAGCACCTTGACTGAAGCACAAGCGCGGGAACAAACTCTGAATCAGCTTGCTGCTGCGGTTGGCCCAAATGGTCGGGGCGATCGCACTAATCTTTCTGATGCACAAGATTACCTAGTTGATGTAATTGACTCTTTTTTATACGATCCATTTTTCCGAGAACACTGGCTAAAGGATGGAGGAATTATTCATCAATTAGTTATCCACATTCTCGGACATCGAGATACGGTAGAAATTGTGGAAGAACGGCGGCAATTTTCCCTTGAGGACTTGCCTCTAAATGTTTTAGACTTGCAAAAAGCTGGGGAGAGATCGCGGGAATTTTATAGCTTGTTAATCGGCGATGATGATATCCAAAAGGAAACTGTAGATTGGTTGAACCGACATTTAGATGAAGCGATCGCTCAAGTTTTGAGCCTCGGGCGGGAAGATTTGCAAAGATTAATGCGAGAAGTTCGCGAAACTTTAGCCGAAGAAGGAGTAGAATTAGTTTTGCTAATTGAAGATTTTGCGAAATTTCAAGGAATCGATCGCGAAGTTTTAGAAGCAGTTTTAGCGAGGCCGCAACAAGCCGGAGGTAAATCTTTGTGCGCGATCCGAACGGCGCTAGCTTGTACTACGGGCTATTTTGACGGTTTGAGGTTAGATACTGTAAAACAACGGATTACTTTTAGCGTTAATCTCGATGTCGGTACAGTTGGAAAACAACAATCTTTAGTGAATTATTCAGATATCAAACAATTTGTGGCGCGATATCTCAACGCGGTGCGTTTGGAGGATAAAATAATTCAAGATTGGGCTAAGTCTCGCAATGATGAAGATTCAGATAAAGCAGCTTTAAGTAGTGCTTGCAGTGAATGCGAACACAAACTAGCTTGTCATGCAGGTTTTGGAGAAGCGGACGGTTTTGGTTTGTATCCCTTCACGCCTGAAGCATTAGAGCAGATGCTTGCCAGGGTAAACCCCGAAACTTTTAAACCTCGATTTTTGATTAGAGATGTTCTCAAGTGGACTCTAGAAAATTCTATTTCCGATCTTAAGCATGGAGACTTTCCTGCTATTTCTCTGCGAGAACATTTTGGTAAGATGCGGCTGAGTGCAATGGTTCAGGCAGATATTAAAGCCAAAGACCAACAAAATTACGATCGCCGCCAAATTCTCCTCGATTTGTGGACTGATAGTAACGAGCTTTGCGATTTGCACCCGGAAATTCACTCTGCATTCGATCTTCCTGCACTGGGCCTGAAGGTACATTCGACTAAAGTTTCACCATCTGTTTCGCGGGCTAAAGAGTCTAGAACTTCGGTTAATAATTATCAAGTTGAGCCGCAATCTCAAACTGAAAAATTTCCCGAAAAACTGACAAAACAACTCCAAAATCTCGATCGCTGGAACAACCAAGATATTCTCCCGCAAGATATCGGTGGAGAACTGCGACCGTTGATTTACTCAGCGATCGGCGAGCGGATAGAATGGGACACAGAAATGCTGCTTAAGGGGAGTTTTGCTAGTAGTGGGACAACATACTTTAAAAGCAGAAATATTACTTTTTTCAGTCCAAAAGTGACAAGGGAGACGATTTCTGGAGTTAAATTATCTCTTCCCCTTAATCCTGATGATGCAGATGAGTTTCGAGAAAGCGCGATCGCCTTTCAAGCCATTTTGCAGTACAATCATTACAAGCATTGGAAGTTCCCCGAGGGCGATCGCTACTTCCGCACCTACGCCAAACAACTGGAAAGATGGAGTCAGTATGTTGTTGGCCAGATTCGCCTGTATCCCCGCGAGTCTGGGGAACCCTGGAGTCCTGTACCTGCGGCAGTTGAGCTACTGGCGATCGCAGCAACAATGGCCGGAAATCCTGCAAATTCGATGGAAGATTTGATTAATAGTTTGTTTCTCGACTTAGAAGCAAAAGATTTAGAAAATCGTTCAGCTAACTGGAAAAAGCTATTTAATAGCTTGAAAAACCAGCGCGAGGCTTTACTAGAAATTGTTACCAGCCGCACGGCTTGCACAAAAGGAAGTTCTAAACAATTTCAGATTATTGATGTTGTACAAATCCTCGATCCATTGCAACAGGTTAGCAAATCTTGGCAACTTCAATGTGAAATTCCGGTCGATGTTCGAGAAAAGTTTCCCGAAATCAATAAAGCGCGTCAAGCTGCGGATGAAATGCTAGAAACAGCGATTCAAGAAGAGTGCGATCGGCAACTTGCTGTTTACAATTCTCTCATATCTGAATTAGGAGAAGACATCAAGAAAAAAAATGTTATCGATTTAGTCAAAAAGGCGATCGATAGTTCAAAAGAAGCTGGTGTATTTCGAGGGAGAAAGAGTGGCGATGACCTAACATCTGTAGTGGAACAGTTTAAACGAGTTGGGCTTTCTAGCTATTTAGAAACAATGAAGCGCGTGCAAGCTGAGAAAGATAATTCAGATAGCAAACCGAGCAAGCTGCTTAAATATCTCAGCGAAAATCATCAAAAAGCAATGACAGAAGCTTCGGAATTTCTCGGAAACACTAACAATTTTCTTGATGCTTCTATAAGCGATGTCAATAACCAGATTGAACTACTAGAAAGGTCAGGTGGCGCGACAGTAGAATCTTGCCATAGAGCTATTCAAGATGGATTGGCTAGACTGCGAAATCTAATTACTGAAATTAAAGGATAGATAATATGCTTGTCGAAAAATCCACTCAACTGATTGAGTTATCTCAAAAAAAAATTAATCTTCAAAGGTATGCAACTAATCTTCAAGGCTTTCAATCTCGACAACAACAAATCGAGCAAGCTGTCGCTGGAACTATACCTCTCGTTCAATGTTTGAGAGCTTTTCATCAAAGAGGACTTGCCAATTTTGCTTTAGCTCAAAAAGCAGATACCCTACTGATATTTATTACGGATGTTGAGGCAGAATTTAAAGCAGATCCTGAGTGGATTATAGACAATGAAAATTTTAACAAAAAGAATTTCACTACTAGGATAGAGCAATTACAAAATTCTCTGAGAGAGCAATTGAATCAATCTTGGCAGTGCTATCGAAATCAAAATAAGCCCAGCACTAATAATGAAATCCTGAATTTATTGGATAAAGTTTCGGCATTTAAGCCAACTGTTCAACGGATTAGAAGTTTAGATTTGCAAATTCGGGACTCTAACTCAATTCCCCAAAGCATTGAGGATTTTGAGAAAGTCGATCGGCTAATTGAGCAATTAAAGCAGTGCTGGGATGGCTTAAATGCTGATGAGGTTCCTGAAGCAGTGCTTCGTTTTCTGAGAGTTGCTGCTAATGAGGGTGCTACCCTGAGTCTTTTAACGCCAGAGGTAAAAGATTGGTTGGCTAAAAACCGTCTGATTGATTCTTTACGAATTCGCTTGACTTAATTATGTTATGTTCGATATTTTAGACTGCATTTTCTAACGTACAAACAAAGTAGAATTTTAATAGATTAGATTCTAGGGAACGGTGAGGGCGGTATTGTTGGTGCAACTCCGCAGTTGAGAAGTTGTCAATAATTTTGAGTTGGAGTTCTTCAGTCAAAGTTTCAATATTTTCAAATCCAGTAATCCACGGCGCATACATACTTTCGTATTTATCGATGTAATCATTGATATCTTGGTAGCCCGTGGTTCTTGCAATCACCTTTTCCGACATATAATCAAAGGACAACTTGAAAGATTTAACATTGTCGCGAATTTGTTCTAATACAAATATGACATCTTTCTTGGCAAGTAAGGTAGTGTTACCTTCCCATAAAAAGTATGTAGCTTGCTCAAAATCAAAATCGTTCTGTTTCAGCAAAGCGATTAAATCATCTTGCACGTAATCGCCGGGAATGTAGCGGACATTGGCTGTAACTTTGTTAGCTTTGAGAGTTGAGGCTTTTAATTCAAGTGTCGCGCGATCGTCTATTTCCCAATAAGCCACTGATTCTCCATTCATTCTCGCAGCGCGAGTATCCAAACCCGATCCTAAAATCACGACTTGCTTGCAGCCTGCTAAAATTTGATTTGACAACACATCGTCAAAATATTTAGTACGCAACTTAATCATTTCTTTAGCCGCCGGAGAGTTTTGAGCTATTTCGCCCGCAATTCTTTTTGTTTCCTCATTCAGCCAAATTTTGACTACATTGTCGGTGTAAAGAGGAGCAGTTTCTGCATTTTCTTCTGCTCTAAATTCTGCGACAACAAAAGCAGTTGCTGTTACATTCTTACTCATTGCTCATTTTCCCCCTTAACTATTAGATATTTCCAGAAAGTCCTTTCTTGAACAGGCAAGATGCCTGTTCCACAAGAATTATTGGATGGATCTATTGATTTCTCGCATCTGCTAAAGTCTGATTGTTCGCCTCAGCATCATCATGCAATTCTGCTTGATGAATTTTATCGGGAATCAGCCCTTCCGGCCGCACGATCATCATCACAACTAAAGTTAAACCGAAGAGAAATAAACGCATTTGAATCGGGTCTAAACTGGTGGCGAGAAAGTCTGCTAACTGCGGAATTGCTATTCTCGGCAACACAAAAGTATTCATAAAACCTTTGAGGACTTGGGCGAGTTGGGGTAGATAAAGCCGATCGGCAGACATGATAATGATACCGCCCAAAATCACGCCTGTCATGTTGCCCAAACCGCCTAAAATCACCATGCACAGGATGATGACGGAGACTGAGAAATCGAAGACGCTGGGAAAAATGGCGCTGATATAAGCTGCGTAAAATGCGCCTGCAAACCCCGAAAATGTCGCTCCCATTGCAAAAGCCGAAAGTTTGGTTTTGACGAGGTTAATGCCCATGGCACTCGCTGCTAATTCATCTTCGCGCATGGCATTCCATGCCCTTCCCAAACGGGAATCTTGCAGCCGCGAAATCATGAAATATGCGAAGACAACTAGCAGCAAAATTAGGTAGTACCAGGGAAAGTAGTTACCGGTGCTGAATGTGCCGACGATCGGGAGAGATGGACGCCCGATCGGGTTTATGCCCGCTTCGCCGCCGGTGAGGTTAAAAGGTCGATCGCACCCAACGAGACAAAGCACCAATTCCGGCTTACCCAAAACAGCAGCGACTATCTTCGAGATTGGTTCGTCGATGCGAATCGCGGTTAAATTTCTAAATACCACCGGAATAATTTCACCAAAGCCGAGGGTGACGATCGCCAAATAATCGCCCTTGAGTCGCAGTGTCGGAATACCGAGGATAACGCCCGATAGGCCAGCTACACCAGCGGCGATCGGCAAAACCACCCAAAAGTTCCAAGCAATATTTACCTGTCCCGAAGATAGCAAAGCCGTCGTGTAAGCGCCGATCGCAAAAAACGCCGCATATCCCAAATCCAACAAGCCCGCAAAACCCACAGTAATATTCAAACCCAGCGCCAACATAATAAAGATTTGAATCTGTACTACCGTAGCAATCCAGCCGGTCTTAGCCTCAAGATCGATAAACGGAAACAGAATTAAGATAAAAGCTAATGTTACCAGAGTAGCCTGTCGCTGGCGTTCTCCCTGCAAACCCTGCAAAGCGCCCATTAACGTAGCTGTCAAAATTGCGATCGTCAAACTGCAAATTCCGTGCAGTAAAGTAGTCGGCAAATCCACCGCAGATTGACCAGAAAAAGGTCGAATCACAACTCCTTCGAGGACGCTAGCAACTAACAGCCAAACTCCCAATCCCAATCCGGCTAAACTGCCAATTGTCGCACCCATTTTCGGGTTGTTAACCTTCTGTTCCTGACCAGCCATAAAGCCTGCGGCTGTGCCCATCAGCCAGCCGATGACGGTGCCGCTCCAACCGCCGAATAGGAGGACTGTCAAAAAGGCGATCGCTCCTAGAATACCACTAGATTTAATTGCTTTGATTATTTTGTTTGACATAGAAGAAGGAAGAAGGAAGAGGGAAGAAGGAAGAGGGAAGAGGGAGTGATATCAAATTGGGAGCGGCTATCCCTCGGTTTGAAACCAGGGAATATTTAATGGGGCTACTGTATTGCACTCAATTGAGAAGTGCTATGTTACAAATAAACATAAATTTTAATTGTATCTATCGACACAACATTAAGTATTTTTTCAGTAATATAACTTAGCACGATCGCGGACTATTTTTTATCTTGAATATAAGATAATATACTTTAAGCTTTTGCTACACAGGTGCACGACACCTAGCCTGCTTGCTCTTCTTACATAATTTTCCTGCCTAGTATGCACAATAATCCACGAATTATCCACTTAACCGAGGTTTCGGCGACCGATTTCCCCACTTCCGACAACTACAGGTACAAGTGCCGCGTGCAGATGCTCTCCGATGAGGGACAACCTTTGTTGCAAAAGGATTCCTTTAGCCGCAAGCAACCAAGCTGGTTATTGGATCTGAAAAACAACGGAGACTGCACGATCGCCATTACCCTATGCTACCGGGAAGGAGATATTACTCTGCCCTGGCAGGATGCCGCAACGGTCACATTGGCGACGCAGGATTACCTCAATGGTGAAACCAGCGCCGAGTTAGAATTTCCGATCGCCAACTGGAATCTAGCACCTCAGTTGAAGTTGAAAACTCGCCTTACCCAAAGTACCAGTGACGTAAGTAGCAGCACGCTGACGCTGTTGGGACATTCGGGAAATCGTCGCCTCCACGCGCCAGCAAGTCAGAGCAACGGCCAAAATGAATTCGAGATGCCCGAAGCGGTTCCCCTCACACCGCAAGAGGAAGTAATTGTCAAAGACGTTTGGAACAAGCTGCGGGCGTGGAAAGAATTGCAAATGGAAAAGTTCTTGAAGCGCCTCTTGCTGGAGGCTCCAGAACTAGAGTACATCTTTGGGGATGCCCTCGACACCGTAAGCGACTACTTTTTTGAGTTGCTTGACTGTTGCGTACATCAGCTTCAGCCTTATACCCAGAACGTGATTTCGGAACCTCTGATGGGGGTGCCGGCAGAAAAAGGTGATAGCTTCGATAATGTTCAGGATTACGGAGCGCTGTTTGCCGATATGGGGATGCGTCCTCATCACTGGTTGAAAGCCCGGCAGGTGTGGATGTGGATGTTGCCGTCGATTCCGTACCTAGAAGAGTACGATCGCGAAAATCTAGCAAAAGGAACCCACTCCGCTGTTTACCGATTTTTCAACACCGATGTGATTGTCCCAATGGTAGAGGCGATGCGTCGCTACGAAGAGGCAATGCTTCCAGATGTCAAGCAACGCATGGCGGATTCTTTAACCATCCTCAGACAGAATACGCAGCAGATTGGAGAGGCATTTTTTCAAACTCTATTTGAAAAATACCCGTTCATGCTGCCTATTTTTGGACGGACAAACATGGATTATCTGTCCTTGAACCTGTTTGAGGTATTGGAATTTTTGGTTAACTGCTTCCACGGCGGCAGTAGAGACGAACTAATTCAAGATCTCCGCGTGTATATCTTTAATGAGATTGACACAGACGGGACTGGAACAATCTCTATTGAGGAACTCATCGATTACTCGCGCAAGTCCGGGCTATCCATCCCCATCAGCGAGTTGAACGATCTGTTTGCTCGCGTAGATGTCGATGGTAGTGGCGAGATTGACTTTGATGAATTTGAAGAGTTGATAGTCCAGCAGTTAGGAACCCAGGTGAGTATTGATGATATACCCTCCTGCGCCTATGCTGGTATGGTACAGGTATTGGTGCTCATACTTGAGAAGTATGTGCCAGACTTCACCCCTGAGTTAGGGCACGCATGGCAGACGTTGTTCGATCGCGTTATTAACGTGATGAAGTTGCCCAAGCTGAATGAGGAGCGATTTCTCAAAAAAGCCAAGCAGTATTTGAAGCAGATTGCTACCGAGCAAGAATGGGAACCGGAGGATCAAGCGCGGCGTTGGGTAGAAATCCAAGAGGAAGTGAAAGCCACAGGCACTTACACCCACACCTACGAAGAATTAGCCTATGGGGCACAGTTGTCGTGGCGCAATGCTTCCAAGTGTATTGCTCGAATTCAGTGGAATAATATGGTGGTGCGCGATCGCCGCTATGTCACCAACCCCGACGAGATGTTTCGCGAGTTAGAAGAACACCTGCGATACGCCACGAATGGGGGCAATATTCAAATTACGATGACCGTCTTCCGTCCCAAACAGCCGAAGGAACGCTGGGGCCCACGCGTCTGGAATTCCCAATTGATTCGCTATGCCGCTTACGAGCAACCGAACGGGAGTATTATGGGCGATGGCGCCAACTTTGAGCTCACCGCAGCAATCTTAAAACTCGGCTGGCAACCACCGGAACCACGCACACCCTACGACATCCTCCCCCTAGTGATTGAAGTCCCAGGAATGGAACCGAAATTCTATGAGTTTCATCAAGACGATGTACTGGAAGTGGAAATTGAGCATCCCACAATTCCAGAGTTCAAGTCCCTCGGCTTTCGGTGGTATGCCATCCCAGCCATCAGCAACTTCCGCATGGACATCGGCGGCATTACCTACGCCTGCCTTCCTTTCAATGGCTGGTACATGGGTACCGAGATTATGCGGGATTTCTTGGAAGATTGGCGCTACGACAAAACGGAGGACATCGCCAAAGTTCTCAAGCTGGATACCAGTTCTGAGCAAACGTTGTGGCGCGATCGCGTAGCATTAGAACTCAACATCGCTATCCTATACTCATTCCAAAAAGCTAAAGTTTCGATGGTGGATCACCAGACTGCCTCCAAACAATTCATCGCCCACGACTTGCGCGAAAAGAAAGCAGGGCGCGAGTGTCCGGCAGATTGGGGTTGGGTCGTACCACCCTCTGGAGGGAGTACCTGCCCAGTCTGGCATCACCAGATGCGCGACTTTTACCTAGACCCTGCCTATCACTATGGAGCCGATCGATGGACAGTGGAAGACGGCATTGACCTGGAAAAATTCATCACTACTACCGACGAGGACGACAACAAGCAAGACCGCATCCTGATTCTCTACGCCTCTGAAACAGGTACAGCCGAAGGCTTTGCGCGGAAAGCCTCCCGTCAACTCCAGCGCTACAAAGCGAAAGTGATGGCCCTCGATGAATACAATACCGATACCCTTGCCTCTGAAAAGCTCCTCCTAATCGTCACCTCCACCTTCGGTAATGGCGAAATCCCCGGAAACGGCCAAAAATTCCTTCAGTGGTTGAAGAAACAGCCTGCGGGTTCCCTCAGTGGGTTGAGCTATTCCATCCTCGGCATTGGCAGTACCGTTTACGAACACTTCTGTGCTGCGGCAATTTCGGTAGATAAAACACTCGCAAAGGCAGGGGCTAACTGCATTGTGCCGTTGCATAAAGGGGATGAAATTAAGGGACAGGCAGACACCTTCAAACAGTGGCTGGGACTCATCTCCCGCGTTTTAGGTGAGGATGTCACCTCCGCAGATGCCACAACCGCATCCGCCCCAAAACTCAACGTTACCTTCTTAAATGAGGCAGAAGCGGCAACCGTTGCCCCTCTAGCCGTGAGTGGAGATAAAGCCATCGAAGTTCCTGTCGTCGCAAATCAAGAACTGCTCCAAGAGGTGATTCCTGGTAGTCGTTCTACTCGTTATATCATGTTCGATATTTCCGATAGCAATTTGCAATACGAAACCGGCGATCACGTTGCTATTTATCCTTGCAATCCACCAGAATTAGTACAGCGGTTGTGCGATCGCCTTTCAGTCACCCCTAATACCTATTTCACAGCTAGTTACGTAACACCAGATGGCACTCAAATAGAAGACCAACCCCCCATTGCCGTCCCAACAACCGTAGGTCAGGTTTTCTCCGAAGAACTCGATCTAGCTTTGCGGGAACCCTTCAACGAACTGCTTACCTACCTGTACTCCGTAGCCCAAAATCCCCAGGAGAAACATCGCCTAGAAACCTGGCTGGAGATTCTCCGGCAGGTAGACGACAATGCCGACAGCGTTTTGCTCAAGAAAACGATCGCAGACAACTTCATGAGTGTTCTCGATCTATTTGATGAGTTTCCCTCAGCAGAGATTACCCTCGCCACCCTACTAGAGTTGCTGCCGAAGCAAAAGCCACGCCTATACTCGATTTCCTCCTCTCCCTTGCTCCATCCCCAGCACCTACAAATCACCGTTGGCGTGCTGCAAATCAAAACCGACGCAGGCAAAGTCCGTCAAGGACTCTGTTCCAACTACCTAGCTGGACTGGAACCCGGAGCGAAGGTTCGCATTGGTGTCCGTACTTCTAGCTTCCGTCCGCCTAGCGAACTCGATGCACCGATGCTGATGGTAGGACCGGGTACAGGGGTCTCTCCCCTGATTGCTTTCCTTCAGTACCGAGATGCCTTGTTGCAGCAAGGACAACCCTTGGGCGATGCTACCTTATACTTTGGCTGTCGCAATCACAGTGACTTCCTCTATCAGGAGCAGATGCAGACGTGGCAGAATCAAGGTGTACTTTCGGGTCTGGAAGTAGCATTCTCCCGTCTTGGAGACCAAAAGCTGTACGTGCAGAACCTCATGCAGCAAAACTCCCAGGATGTCTGGAAGCTGCTGAGTCATCCTAAGTGTCACTACTACGTTTGTGGGGATGCGAAGATGGCGGATGATGTGTTTGAAGTGATGCTCTCTATTGCCAAAACCGAAGGCGGTTTATCTCACATCGAAGCCGCCGTGTTCTTCGACAATATGAAGCAAGAAAAGCGTTTCACGAGCGATGTTTGGGGCGTGCAGTTGAACTTCAAACAAGCTATCAAACAGGTGCAAAAAGATAACTACTCTAAAGCCGAAGGGTGGCTAATTCGGGTGCAGCAGTCAAGTGACAGTGAAGCACCAGTCAAGGAATTGGCGCAACCGCTAACTGTCTAACATTTGGGACTGTTAGCATTAACAAAAGGAGCTGGAAGCGAGAAGACTTCCAGCTCCTTTTGTTAATTTTGTTTGAATTGATTGATATCAATTCCGGTTGCACCGGAATGATTGTTGACTGTTGACTGTTGACTGTTGACTGTTGACTGCTGCGATCGCTTCTGGATTTGCAAGCGTATATTTCAGGCGATCGCAAATCCGGTATGCTTGCGTACTTCAGGCGAATGAAACGCCAAAACAATGCAGTTTTCAGGAACACCACCCTCCAGTAATTCATCAGTAATGCCGTCTTCCATACCATCATAATGAATCCAGAGTTTACCGTTGCGAATTTCAACGTGAATGAGGCAATAGTGGAGTCGCTTGTGCCCCTCCCAGCCTTCAGTCATCAATAAAAAATCATTTCGGTCTTCGCTGACAATGACTTTGTTATTAATCTCGGCGTAATTGTAGGGTAGGCTGGCATAGTACGACAGGATTTTATAAATCAACTCACGGTATTCATCTAGTTTATCCATCTGGTAACAACCTCCTGAATAGGATCGATAACGATAATTTTCATTGCTCTATCCTCAAGTACGACTTGCACGATATCCTCCTGAAAGAAGCTGGTATAAATCTCTTCAGTAATGGCTAGGTATAGGGCGCGATATGGCTCTCTTTTAGAGAGTATTTTTAAGTACAAACTGTATTGTCCGATCGCATTTTCCCAATCTTTGACTAGAGACTTGCCGACAAAACTTTTGATTTCAACTGCAATTTTTTGTCCCTCGCGTTCGGCTGCTAGTAACTTTTTAGCTCCCAAATCCACAAACACACTGCGCGAACCAAATTGCAGAGTCAGAGGATCGTCTGTAATTATCCACCCATCCTTTTCTAAAGCAGTCCTTATTTGATAATGATAAATGTCTTTTGCCATTTTTTCAACCCTGCACCTTTAAACCTTCTCCTGAACATTCTCACCCAACAAACCGCCCGGCCGGAAAGCCAAAATCACCACCAAAACTCCAAACACCCAAGCATTAGTCCAGCGACTCGACAAATACTGATCGCTCAAAGACGACAACACCCCAATCAAAACCCCTCCTAACATCGCCCCGACAATATTGCCAATCCCCCCCAAAACAGCCGCCGTAAAAGCCCTCAACCCCGCCGTAAAACCCATCGTAAACACGATCGTATTATTGTACAAACCGACCAAAATCCCAGCCGAACCAGCCAAAGCCCCACCAATCAAAAAAGTCAGAGCAATAATCTGATCGACATTAATTCCCATAATTTTAGCAGCATCGCGGCTTTGAGCAGTTGCCCGCATCGCCTTTCCCAGACGAGTGTACTGCACAAACACATGAAGCAAAACCATTAATACCAGAGCCACCACCAACACAATTAAATCTTTTGTAGTAAATACAATACTTGTTTGAATTCCCATAGCTTTGAGAATATCAACTCGCGGCAACAAATCGGGGAAGCTTTTCGGAGCCGCCGAATTAGAACCCATCACCGGAATAAAAGCTTTCAATCCTCCCCAAAATAATCCCAGATTTTGGAAAATAAAAGAAACCCCGATCGCCGAAATTAACGGAGCCAAACGAGGAGCATTTCGCAAAGGACGATAAGCATACTTTTCGACCACAATATTTAGTCCAGCACAAAACACCGAACATACAACCAAAGCGACTAACATCACCGGTATCGCAACACTTAAAGGTGCGCCGTCTTGAATCCCAAAAGCCCCGAAAACAGTCAGCGAAGCAAAAGCACCCAACATATACAAATCGCCGTGAGCAAAATTGATCAGCTCAATAATGCCGTAAACCATCGTGTAACCCAAAGCAATAATTGCAATCAGCGCCCCGTTGACCAAACCCACTAACAACTGTTGAATCAACACTTCTGGGCTGCGGACTATTTCGCCAATAATTTTCGGTAAGTCAAATCCTGCGATCGGGCCTAACAACAAAACTATATACGCTACACCTATATATAAGAGAATACTTTTCCAGTTTTTCATAATTATTGGAATTGGGAATTGGGAATTGGGAATTGGGAATTGGGAATTGGGAATTGGGCATGGGGAAGTTCTACTCGTTCCCAGGCTCTGCCTGGTAACGCAGATCCGGAGGCTCTGCCTCCAATTTTTATACTAGAAAAGCGAGACAATCTTCCTACTAGAAAAGCGAGGCAATTTTCCTGGTATAAGAGCGAGGCAGAGCCTCTAGACATCGGTTCCCAGGCAGAGCCGGGGAACCAGTTAACCAGTCAACTGACAACAGTCAACTGACTAATTATTCAGTCTTAAGTGCACTCACAAATTCCCACTTACCAGCTTTAACAACATTTCCTGACATTGTAGTCAAGCTAGTATCACCATTAGCATCAAAACTCCAATTGCCAAGTACGCCGTTAAAATCTTTAGTTGCCAAAACAGCATCGCGGATAGCCGCGCGGTCATTTTTGCAAACCTTATTAATTGCGCCGATAATCACCTTAGCAGATTCATAAGCATAAGCTGCATAAGCTTCTGGTTCAGCATTATATTTTGCCTTGTAGCTTTCATACCACTTCGCACCAACGCCAGTCAATTCTTTAGGAGGCAAACCACCAAAAGTAGCATAAACTCCTTCAGCATCTTTGCCTCCGGCATCAATTAAAGCTTGTTCTTTAATGCCATCCGGGCCCATGAATTTAACTGCATCAGCAGTCATCCCGACATTTCTCATGTCTTTAATGATTTGTCCAGCATTACTTTGAGTAGTGCCACCAAAGTAAATCATGTCGGGATTTAAAGCTTTGATCTTATTCATTAAAGCTTTGTAATCACTGGCTTTGATATCAATTCCCTCCCGGCCGAGGACTTGAATTTCCAACTTTTTAGCAGTTGCTTCAAAAACGTCAGCAATACCTTTGCCATACAGTTCTTGGTCGTCGAGGATGTAGACTTTTTTAACTCCTAAAGATTTCGCCCAGTTGCCAGCTACAGAGCCTTGGAGGTCGTCTGCGGGGACAACGCGACCGAAATTGCGAGTGCCTGTAGGGTAATAAACGTTGGGTTCTTTCGGCTCACCTTTTCCTGGTTTTGTCAAGCCCGGATAGGTGGTAGCGGGACTCACCATCGCTATATTGGCTTGGTTGAGCACGGGAATTGAAAGTTTGGCGGCACCGGAGTTGTAATGACCGATCGCACCAACTACCGAACCATCCGCTGCTACTTTGTTAGCATTCGATGTGACTTGGCTGGGATCCCATTTGCCAGCCGCAGCAGTCGCGTCATCGAGAATCTCGTATTCGATTTTGATTTTGCCATCGCAGGCTTTAGAGTCGGTTTCGGCAAGGGCTTGTTTGACACCGTTGACCATTGTTTGAGCTTGACCCAAGGCGCTGCCTGTCATGGGGAGCATGGAGACTATTTTGACGGTATTTGGGTCTCCGGGGGTGCTAACGACGATGGGAGAGGCTGCGGGAGAGCTTCCAGGACTGCTGCCGGGGGTTGTGGCGCTTGGTGTTTGGGGACTCTGACAACTGGCGCAGAGAGAGGCTATGCCGGCGGCGAGGAGTAATGTCCGCAGCCCGCCGGTGTTGAGATTTTGTGTTGGGTTGGTTTTTGTGGATGTGGGACTTTTGCCCCCTGATTTTTCTGAAAAGTTCATAGGTTGGTTTGTTTGTTGCTTGCGTCTTAGCATATTTTCACTCTCTAAGTCTGTAAGTCAAGACTTAGCACAAGTTAAAAAAATTTGTCTCAACTGTGAATTTTAGTTGGACTGGCGTATCAGACATTGATGCCATCCCAGAGTTCCTCAATGGGGAATGTTTGTCCCGTTTTGGCTTGGTGGAGGGAGGTTTTCAGATCAGCGAGGATTTGGTCGTTGGAGTCGGTGTCTGAATCAAAATCTGAGTCGAAGTCTGGGGCGATCGCGGTTTGTGTCCGACTGGTCAAAAATTCTAGGAATGTCAGGGTTTGCTCTAAAAGCGATTCAGGAGTTCGTTCGATCGCTTCTAGAAGGCGTTGTTTAATCAGCGACATAAGATGATATCTCAATCTAGCTCTTCTTATTTTATCAGTATGTGGTCAAGAGTTAGCACAAGATGCTCAGATATCGACAAAACGCATTCATTCCTCGTTGACTTAATTAAACAGAAATGGTTTAACAGATAGAATCATACGATCTAACTCTGTTTTGTTGTGTTTGAGAAGATCGTGTCCCCATAATCCATTCGTGTTATTATTGGAACAGTCATTTGCAAGGGCTTCTCCGATATTTTCAAAATTCTTTCTAATATCGCTCCTTAACTTCTCTGGTTCAGATAATACTCCAAGAACAAATACTCTATTTTCTAAATCCTCGGGAATCCGCTCCTTTACATAACTAAACCTATCTTCATAATTTTCATCAAAATCAATCAGCAAGACCATCATTCTTTCTTTCTGGAAATTTTTTCTTCATTTCAGAGGCATGATTTTTTAGGAATTTCTCCACAACTTTTTCCCAACCACCAGCAGGCCGCTCAATCTGAATAGCTCTGGAGTAAAGGTCTAGAAAATTATTAAATCCATTTACGATCTCTTCATTAGCACGGTCTTCTGGCAACACAACAACATGAGACTTGTATGGATTTTGCTTCTCTTTCATAATTCTATGTCGCCGCGAATCAAGGTATCTACAAGATCGCCACTGACAGGTATATCACTGAGCAACCTAACTAAGGTTGGCTCTAAGTGACTTTTTCGATCGAGTACAAAGGTATTTTCATTTGAAAACTTTCTGATTGCTTCTTCATTATGTGAGGTCGCTATAATCTGACCGCTATCCTTAAATGAGCGTCGTAGTGATGTAAGAAAATGTCCAACCTCTGACAGAGAAAGATAGTTATCAGGTTCGTCCCAAAAGCAAAAAAGTGGGCCGTAATACTTGTTAGCAGCTAAGACAACAGCACAAAGAAAAAAGCATTTCTCCCCATCAGATAAGTCTTTAAAGTCAACACTCAGATTGGCATTCTTTTCTTCAAACCGAACAATCATACTTTTAGAGTCTTTCCCGATTTGTTCATTCAGAAAATCCTGAAAGTCAGGCATAACTTCTTGGAGGTATCTGTAAGCCTGTGTGTAGGCAGCAGGGTAGCGACTGAGTAACCCAGAGAACCACTCCCCAAAATTTGAACCGTCTCGTTTTGGCTCCAACGTTTCCCCGTTAGAGTCTCCAGTCATCAGGCTTGGGATCGGGGCTAAAATAATCGTGCGCGCCAGCCAAGTCTTGAAAATACGAAGCGGATCGGTTTCTGATTGTTCTTGAATCACTGGAAGAGCAACGAGATGCCAATCCACCAGAAACTTAGCTTCAGGATTTCGCGGGCTGGTGTAATGAATAGTGACTTGGGCTTCCTTGCGAGAGTAAATTGGATTTCCTGAAATTAACAGTTGCTCTTCAAAAACTCGAAGCTCTCTAAAGTTTTCTGGTAATTCCAATGCCAGAATATATTTGTATAATTTATTGTCAAGTAATACTTCTATCTCAAATCGAATTGGAACATCAGACCTGCCTCGATTGAAATCTTTCGGGTCGATAAGACCAAGATGATTTTTATCAAAATCACGCATTCTGTTAATGCCTCGACCGATGTGTTGAAGGATTTCCAATACAACGCGGATGGTTGATTTACCTGCACCATTTTTCCCAATTAAAAGGGAGGATGGCATCTCTTTGAGAATCAGTTCAAAGTTCTCCAGGCATCTGAAGTTATGTACGTATAGTCTTTGGAGCATAGAAAAACGACTCCGAGGAGTGAAAAGTTAAAAAAATGGTCAGCTTACTTAACCAATATACAATATTTCCACTTCACAACACCTAAATAGGTTGTGGTAAATGTAGGCGAGTCACCCCGTACCTACGCCGGATGAAGCGACGCAACTGATCGGGGGATTGCCCCTACAAGATTATGCGGAAAATATGAACGGGCGATCGCCATTTCAGGTGTGATTTAACTCACATTGTCACAACTACAATCCCCAAATATCAACTAGACTGCGCCATCAAATCCGAATCCTTTTTTTCCTTAGACCGATCGACACTAAAGTCTTCATAGTACGATCGCTCAGTATTCACATCCCACAAATCGTGCTTTTCCCCAAGCAGATTTCTCACCGCCAGCATCCCCGTCAGCATAGAATGGTCTTGGTTGTTGTATCGGTGCATACCATTTCGCCCGATCGTCTGCAAATTCTCAATCCCAGTCAAAAAACCTTCCAAAACCCGCAAATGTCCGCGATATTCGGCATCGTAAACAGGATAAGCCTTCGGCTGCCTCAGCACCACCCCATCCTCAACATCCGCAGCTTTTGCCAAACCCAACTCAACCAACTCGCGAGTTGCTAACTCCACAAGTTCAGCATCCGACATTACCCAAAGTTCCTCGCCTTCATTGCAAAAATACTCCATTCCCAAACAAGTTTTGCTCGCATCGGGAACCAATGCAGCACTCCAATTCTTAAAATTCTGAATCCGTCCGACTTTCACTTCGGGAGAATGAATGTAAATCCAGTTGTCAGGAAACAAACTTGGGCGATCGACAATCAGCGATACAATCAAAAAATCTCGATATTTTAGCGATCGCGCCGCGTGCAACACTGGCTCAGGCGGCTGCGGTTTCATCCGTGCTACCAGCGCCGATATCGGCATACTTGTAATGAAATTATCCGCCGAATATTCAACTATTTCTCCGTTATGTTCAGCAGTAATAGTTTTAATTTTATTACCTTCACGCTCAAAGCTAATCACCTTAGTATCGAGATAAACTTTGCCGTCTTTAGCTTCCACAGCTTCAGCGAACTTTTCCCACATCATCCCCGGCCCCAAAGCCGGATAGTCAAACTCTTTGATTAAAGTTTTAGTATCATTACTACCAAACAAAGCATTAATTATTGCGGTTGTCAGTGACAGCCCCTTAATCCGTTGCGCCGCCCAATCTGCTTGAATTTCCGAACAGGGAATTCCCCAAACTTTTTCTGTATAAGTCTTAAAAAATGTTTTGTACAAGCGATCGCCAAAACGATTGATTACCCACTGTTCAAAAGTTTCTTCTTTGGGAAGCGGCCAGAGTCTAACTCTCAGATAGCTCAAAATAATTAGCGCACTCTCAATTATCCCCAAATTAAACAGAGTATTGAAGGCCCCGATCGGATAGTTAAAAAATTTACCTCTATAAAAAATTCGCGACAAGCGCGGCACTTTAATAAACTCATTTCCCAGTACCTCTTGCCACAACTGCTGCACCGCTGCAACTTTAGTATAAAATCGGTGGCCGCCAATGTCGAAACGATAGCCTTTGTAGCTTTCGGTGCGGGCCAACCCGCCAACTTTATCCCCTTTTTCGAGTACAACAGGGACGATCCCTTGCTTGACTAGCTCGTAAGCAGCCGTCAAACCCGCAGGCCCAGCACCGACGATCGCCACAGGATAATGTTTCACTCAGCCTACCTCCAGCCTTTTTATTGCACTATACAATTATTTATAACTTCTAAAATTAATATATGCACCAGTGAATACCCTGATAAAATATCGATCGGCTGGAAGTTGAAGGACAATTTGCCTTGATTTATTGAGCGGATACTGGCAACCTAACTTTGCCAGTCAACAGCTTTTTTTGGGATAAGTGACGACCCGTGCCGATCGCAAATGCCAGTCCGCTGTAAAAATAGAAAAGCCAGTGCCAAGGAATGGTTTTCAGCGCAAATAAGATACCGTGTTTTTGCTGAAAAAATCGATAAAGCTCTGAATTAATTGCTACTAAGGGTATTGCCAGCAACCCAGCCAATAGCAGAAAGTTCAGCGACCAGCACGTCCCCACCACTGCCAGCAGCATGGCATAAGTTAAAACTACACTAATTCGGTTCGATACTTGCAAGTTGAGGTCATTATTCAATTTGCGATCGCGCCAAATCAGTTCAGTCCAAGGCAGCGCTCGGTAAAAAAAGTCAGCTTTCACCATCCCCACCGCTTCCCAGCGCTTTAAATGCTTGACTTGCAATGTTTTGCACAATCGAATTTTATAACCGGCTTGTTTCAAACGGTAGCCCAGCTCAATATCCTCGATCGAAGCTTGGCGATAACTCTCATTAAAGCCACCCATCTGCAAAAAAATTTCCCGGCGAATCACTCCGCAAGCGCCCCAAAAAGTCGAAGCTTCTTCATTACCTGTTTGGTGCACGTAGTGGTGGAGCAAGTTCCTGTACTGCGATAAAAAATCGGGATCTCCAGGAGCATCGTCATAGGAACCGATCAAAGCAGCTAAGTAGGGATTATTTTTGAACACCGATTTCGCATAACCCACAGCCTCAGGACAAACAGCGACATCAGCATCCACAAAAAACAGAATATCTCCCTTCGCAGCTTGCGCTCCAAAATTTCTGGCTCGGGCGGGGCCGCCGCATTCGGGAATTCTGATGACTTTGGCGCCGAATTCCTTGGCCAGACGCCAAGAACCGTCGCTTTCCCCATCTGCTACTACAATAATCTCGATCGGCTTCGGTCTAGCTTGAGCCAGCTTTGACAAACAGGTGCGGAAGTAAGCTCCCCCATTGTGGACTGGGATAATTACGGATACAGTCGGTTCGTTAGTATAAATCATTACCGAGTTTGTTTTGAATTGCATGGAAAACCAATGATTGAATTTCAATGCTCCTACTTTACGAAAAGTAAAATCAGCTCTACATTTTTGTTTATAACCCGATTTCTGTTTATCTTCAACTAATTTTTTTGCTGGCAATGTAGGCTGCATTGATCCCCATTCATGCCTGTATTCTAAGCCACATCTGGCTGAGACTCACCTGATGAAGACAACAGCTTTACGAAATCTTTATATATATCATTGTTTTTGTAAACCTTCTAAAAAGCCCCACCAGCCATTGTGTTTCAGAGTATTCCACCGCACAAGAATTTGATTTTTTTTGACCGTAACAAGTATAAAAAGCAACATATGATATACTGAGACTCTCCGGCGATCGCGAGTTGCCCAGTACAGTTGATTTTATATATGCGATCGGCGAGTCACTCCTGCACCAAGTCTGTATCCCGACTGCTGTGTCAATGCACATTTGATGAGTTTTGGCAATATATTTCAAATGTACACCTGCAAATTTTCGACGGTGTGCGATCGACCTTACCACTTTGTTAAGATACCATTAAATCGGTGCCTGAGAGTCAAAAATTTTACATAAAAAAGTTTTTATATCGCATGAACAACACCAAACACAATTTAAATCAGCCATTAATTTCAGTAATTATACCGGCTTACAATGCTGAGGAATTTATTGCCCAAACAATCGAGTCTGTGCTATCTCAAACTTATCAGAATATAGAGATTTTAGTTGTGGACGACGGCTCTACAGACACAACCGCTGAAATCATCAAATCTTTTGCTCAAAAAGATAGCCGAATCATCTTATTGCAGCAATCAAATGCAGGTGTAGCCGTCGCTCGCAACCTAGCCTATTTACACTCAAAAGGCGAACATATTGCTCCGATCGACGCTGACGATATTTGGTACCCGCAAAACCTGGAAAAACAAGTTGAATGCCTGACAAAATCGGAATCTTTTGTTGGAGTTATTTATTCCTGGTCATTGGATATTAACGAAGAAGGTTTGCTGACAGGTGGATTTTACAACTCAACGATCGAAGGATCGGTTCACGATGCCTTAGTTTATAAATATTTTATCGGCAATGCCAGTTCATCTCTAATCCGTCGCGCTTGCTTTGAAAAAGTCGGCGGTTACAACTGCAAATTCAAACTAGAAAATGCTCAAGGTTGCGAAGACTGGGAATTGCACCTCCGCATCGCCCAATACTATCAATTTAAAGTAGTACCGGAGTATTTAGTCGGCTACCGACAGATTTCCAGCAGTATGTCTTGCAACTATGCCGCAATGGCAAAAGGCCATACTTTAATTTTGGCAGATGTCCGGCGGTATCACTCGAAAGTTCCCGAGAAAGTTTACTGCTGGTCTAGCAGTAATTTTTATATTTATCTAGCTGTCAAAAGCAACCGCAACGGCAATTACCGGAGTACATTGTTTTGGCTATATCGAGCTTTAAAAGAAGATTTTGTGATGGCTTTGCTGCGGCATAATTTGTATTTATTGTCAATAGAAAGTTTGGTAAAAATGATATTAGGATCGAGAATTGAATCGGGATTGGAGTTGAAGCAAACATCGGATTCAATTGCCGGGACGACAATTTATGCGATCGAAAAGCGAATGAATATTCACAGAATGTTGCCGTCGCAGGTGTATGAAAAAATGCGGTTGAAGAGTTTGGGAAATCGAGCAGTATAATAATATCACTCTGTGAACAGATACGTAGAGACTGTACATCAAATTTGTCCGTAATCATGTCTTACTCAAAATCTGTCAAAAAGCACGCTCTCCTCGGAGTCCGGCCGGGGTTTAAACCCCGGCCTCAAGGCGAAAGTCGGTTAAAAAACGACTCAAAAACCAGATCGAAATCAGGTTAACTCCAGTCCTCTAAAAGAGGACTTTCGCTATGAGACAGGGGTTGAAAACCCCTGTCGTACTGCGAGAATCGCGGTGAAATTCTCTGACTCACAACAGTTAAATCTGTTCGATCGAGCTATAATCTAAGCGTGAGAAGCTGTAGGAGTTTTAGCTTTCGGCTGCTTACCATCCGGCGAAATAGATTCACCTTCAATAAACGATCGCAACATCCAAGCCATTTGCTCGTGCTGTTCCATCAAACCAGTCAAAAAATCTGCGGTTCCATCATCCTTAAACTCTTCACCGCACTGTTCGACGTGTTGGCGGAGATTGCGAATAATCAGTTCATGGTCATCAACTAAACGTGATACCATTTCCGTAGCCAAAGGCAAGTCGCCGATATGTTCTTTAATCGAACCATACTTCAGAAAACCCTCAGCAGTACCAATTGGGTAGCCACCTAAAGTTCTCACCCGTTCGGCCATAGCATCGATATTTACTGTTAACGCCTGGTAGTGTTCTTCCCACAACTGGTGGAGCGATCGAAACTGCGGGCCCACTACATCCCAGTGATACTTTTTGGTTTTGATTAACAGCAGATAAGCATCTGACAGGTCGTGATTCAACAGTTCGATAACGCCTGCACGTTGCTCCTCAGATAGACCTATGTTTAACTTACGCATTGCAACTGCTTCCTTCAACTCTTAGTTTTCATCTATTACAACAAATTTCCTCCGTCAAGTACATCAACCCAAAGGACGATCGCACTTTAGTAAAATATCTCCATCTCAGGTTAGAGTAATCACAATATAGATACCCTTAGATAGATGCAATGAAACTTTTTGTTCCGGGTCGCCTTTGTTTGTTTGGCGAACACAGCGATTGGGCCGCCAGTTATCGCCCGCACAATCCCGCTATAGAAAAAGGCTGTACTCTGATAGCCAGTACAAATCAAGGAATTTATGCCGAAGTCAAAAAACATCCGACACACTTGATTTTGCGGGCAGCTTTAAATGATGGCACAAAAATTGAAACTGCACTCCCGATGGCAAAAAATGCTCTGCTTGCTGAGGCCCAAACAGGAACTTTTTTCAGTTATGCAGCCGGTGTTGCCGCTCAATTTCTCTCGCACGGCTACGCGGGAGGAGTAGAAATTGACAATTATTTAACTGATTTGCCAATTCAGAAAGGCTTGTCTTCAAGTGCCGCAATTTGCGTGTTAGTAGCCCGCGCTTTCAATCGCTTATACGATTTAAAAATGAACGTCCGCGACGAAATGGAAATGGCTTATTTAGGCGAAATTGCCACACCTTCGCGCTGCGGCCGCATGGATCAGGGTTGTGCCTATGGAAATCGACCAATTTTGATGTTTTTTGACGGCGATCAAATGGATGTTGTTGAGCTAAAAGTTGCCAAAGATTTGTTTTTTGTCATCGTAGATTTGGGCGCTAGCAAAAACACTCAACAAATTCTGGCAAGTCTGAATCAGGCTTATCCCTTTGCTGTGACTGAAGTTCAAGCAAACGTGCAGAAACATCTCGGCGCGATTAGTTCTAAAATTACGCAAGATGCGGCCGCAGCTTTACAGCAGGGAGATGCGGTTAAACTCGGCGAGTTGATGAAAGTTGCTCAGAGGGAATTTGATAGGTATTTAATCCCCGCTTGTCCAGGGGAATTGACGGCTCCAGTTTTGCACGAACTCCTGAATTGTCAACCGATTCAGCCTTATATTTTGGGCGGTAAGGGAGTTGGTTCTCAGGGAGACGGCACGGCGCAATTTATCGTGAAAGATTATGAAAGTCAACAGCAAGTTATCGAGATTATTTCACGGAATTTTCCTCAGATGGAATGTGTGAAACTTACTATTAGTTCTCAGACCCATTTGCAGCCTGAAACAGAATTTAATGCAGCAACAACCCCAGAAATATACAGGCGGGACGCCTGTTCCACGCAGATAGAAGAAAGAAAAGATGCAGAAACCCCAGAAATATACAGGCGGGACGCCTGTTCCACGCAGATAGAAGAAAGAAAAGATGCAGGAAAAGCTTCCCGACTGCAAGTCAGAAAAGCCGTGATTCCAGCCGCTGGTTTCGGCACTCGGATGTTTCCGGCTACTAAGGCAGTGAAGAAGGAATTCTTACCAATTATCGATCGCACTGGCCGCGCTAAACCGATAATTTTGGCAATTGTGGAAGAAGCTTTGAGTGCGGGAATCGAGGAAGTTGGTATAGTTGTCCAAAAGGGCGATCGCACTTTTTTTGAAGATTTCTTTAAAACTGGGCCGTCTCCCGAACTTTTCCAAAAACTGTCTCAGCAAAATCAGGATTATAGCCAATATTTACAAGAGTTGGGACAGCGCGTTACAATTCTCACTCAGGATGTCCAGGAAGGATTCGGCCACGCGGTATTTTGTGCTAAGGAATGGGTGAACAACGAGCCATTTCTCCTGCTTTTGGGCGATCACATTTACTCGTCGCAAACTGAAATTTCTTGTGCGCGCCAACTATTGGATATTTACTCGCAAGTGCAGCACAGCGTCATTGGTTTGAGGGTAACACCATCTGATGTAATTCATCACTACGGCTGTGCGGCGGGAGTTTGGCAGGAACAAGATGCTATTTTGTCGGTGACGCAAGTTTACGAAAAGCCGGATATCGAGTATGCGCGGCAGCATTTAAGCGTAGAAGGCTTGGCAGAGGATTTATTCTTATCAATGTTTGGGATGTATGTCCTCGATCCTAAAATCTTTGATTGTTTGGCAGAACATATTAATAGCAATTTTCGAGAAAGAGGCGAATTTCAGTTAACGTCGTGTTTGGATAAGTTGCGGGAGTTCGAGGGAATGGCTGGTTATGTGGTGCGAGGGCGGTGTTATGACACGGGATTGCCGGATGTTTACCGGCAGACTCTGATTGATTTTCCCATATCTCGGGGGGCGATCGGCTAATCAGCTTTCAAATTAGAGTTTTTCCCAGCATTCGCCTTTAGGTACGTAGTTGCGCTTCAGCGCTCTTTCATATATATAAAGAGCGCCCAAGCGCAACTACGTACCTAGATAGCTGCCTCATCAACTCTATTCCTTGTTTTTCCGTTGTTAGCCGCCCCAAGATCGCAGCAATTGTAACGACATATTACAAAATGACGCTAAAGCAGCATAGAGGCTTGACAGCAAAGAATTAAGTAGCTAATGTAATATACATACCCGGGTAAGTCAATTCACTGATATGCAAGAAAAGCAAAAAGTTACACTGTATCTTCCACCTGAACTGCATCGCCAGCTCAAAATCAAAGCCGCAGTAGAAACCGAACCGATGTCATCAATTGCAGAAAGGGCAATTGTCTTCTACCTAGGAAACCCCGAACTGGTTGACGAAGTAGAAGCCTCCTACGGACAAACCCACCGGGTGTACACTTGTCCAGAATGCACGGGTTCAGTAGTAATGCGAGATGGAGAACTGGCATCCGTAACAAGTCAGCCGAGTGTATTGGCTGAGCAGGATCTTCCAGTCAAGCAAGTGTCAGGCGTCAGTGCCAGCACAGCCCAACCGGGAGAGGAAGAATTGGTTCCCTGCTAAGAATGCCTTGCTTGCTCAAAAAGCCATAACTGGAAATCTCATTCAGCAATGGGCTAATGGCAGCATTGAGATTCAGCAAAGATAGCACCGTCTCTAGTGGGTCGAGGAATATGCAAGAAGAGATCAGTATCCTAATCCAAGCTCAATATCCTCTGATCTACCTCGTGACATCCGAGGAAGAGCGGTGTGAGCAAGCAATTTCCGCAATAGCTCAAGCTAAGCCGCAGCGCCGAGTCTTTGTCTGGACTGTAACCCAGGGCATGATAGAGTACGGTCAACCTCGTGCAAACACTCAGCAAAGCACCCTCTCGCCGCAGGCAGCTATTGAATGGGCGATTAGGCAGCGCGAACCGAACAACAACGCTACTATCTATGTATTCAAAGACCTGCATCCTTTTAAAGATGATGCAACCGTAACAAGGTTGTTGCGTGATGCGATCGCCAACTTCAAAGGAACACAAAAGACAATTATACTGATGTCTCCTTTGCAGCAAATCCCGATCGAGCTAGAAAAGGAAGTGGTAGTCTTAGACTTCGCGCTCCCAGACATGGCGGAACTAAACCAAGTATTGTCTAGCCAGTTGGAGCAAACGAAATCGCGACGCATTACCACAGAATCGCGAGAAAAACTTTTAAAAGCAGCCTTGGGATTGACTAAGGATGAAGCTGAAAAAGTTTATCGCAAAGCCCAAGTTTCCACGGGGCGCTTAACCGAAGAAGAAGTAGACATAGTTCTGTCGGAGAAAAAGCAATTAATTCGGCGCAACGGCATTCTAGAGTTTGTAGAAGAAGACGAAACCCTGGATGCAGTCGGGGGTTTAGAAGAACTCAAACGGTGGCTCAAGCAGCGTTCCAACGCCTTTACAGAAAGGGCGAGAGAATACGGCTTGCCCCAACCCAAAGGAATGCTAATTCTCGGCGTACCCGGATGCGGAAAATCGCTGATTGCCAAGACTACCTCCCGCCTGTGGGGACTGCCCCTGCTCAGGCTAGATATGGGTAGAGTCTACGACGGCTCGATGGTAGGTCGATCGGAAGCAAACCTCCGCAACGCGCTCAAAACCGCAGAATCCATCTCCCCAGCTATCCTCTTCATCGACGAACTAGACAAAGCCTTTGCAGGAGGCACTGGTTCGGCCGACTCAGACGGAGGCACATCCAGCCGGATTTTCGGTTCATTCCTCACTTGGATGCAAGAAAAGACTTCCCCAGTCTTCGTAATGGCAACAGCCAACCGAATCGAGCGTTTACCCGGGGAATTCTTGAGAAAAGGTCGATTCGACGAACTCTTCTTTGTTGACCTACCGACGAAAGAAGAACGCCAAGATATATTCAAAATTCACCTGTCAAAACGGCGTCGGGAAATTTCTCGCTTCGATTTAGAGCAACTTTCCAATGTTTCCGACGGCTTTTCAGGCGCAGAAATTGAGCAAGGGCTAGTAGCAGCCATGTACGAGGCCTTCGCTCAAGATAGAGAGTTTACGCAGTTAGATATCATCGCGGCCATTAAATCTACATTGCCACTGTCTAAAACCATGACCGAACAGGTCAGCGCCCTCCGAGATTGGGCGAGACAGCGCGCACGGCCCGCTGCGTCTTCCGTCGCTGAATACCAGCGAATGGAATTCTAAAAGCTTTCTCCTGGTCCAAACAGGAGCAAAGGCTAGCAACAGCTAGCAGTTCGATTGAAGAGCCGCCCAGCGGCACCGTTAAATCCAGACCGTTGTTGTTTCTCTCTCAGTTTTATTAGGAGGAAATCCAATGTCTCACTTTAGCACTCTGCGTACCAAAATCACTGATGCCGAAATCCTGAAAGCTTCCCTACGTGACTTGGGCATTTCAGTCAAGTCAGAAGCTGATGTTCGTGGCTATAATGGTCAGCGCGTTCGCTCCGACATCGTGGCGACTCTGGAAGGCGAATACGACCTGGGTTGGTCTCGCAATAGCGACGGTTCCTTTGATCTGATTGCAGACCTCTGGGGCGTTGCCAAAAAGCACAATCAAACTGAGTTAATTAACTCCATTAACCAGAAGTACGCAGTTAACAAGACCTTGGCAGCAGTCAAGCAGCGCGGTTTGCAAAACGCCAACGTCAAGTTGGTAGTGCAAAATTAATAACTCTGCGTGTTTCTAAGCTTGCGGGTTAACCAAATACTGGTTAACCCGTTTTTAGCTAGTTCGGCGGGAATCCCCACACTATATCGTTTACAGATTGGTGTGGGATGAAAGCCCGGTTGATTGAGGTGGGATGGTTGACCAATCCTGGAGGGCAGGGAAACCATCACCGCCGAAATCAACCAACTTTTGATATGCTGTAAATACAGTGGGGCTGGACGTGTTCCTCACTATAAAATGCCGAGCGAGAGAAACATTTTGGAGTATCTCGTTCGCGAAGCGTTCCCGAAGGGTAGGAAGATCTTGATATCCGTAAGAGGACTCAGATGCCTACGCTGTAATCGTTGATTCAGAGTAGGAGCGTCACCGAGGATGTAGAGTGTTTTTTTATCCGCTACGTACTTTTTTGCAAGCTTAAGCAGCAGCTTTTTATCTGAAAGTTGCTGCTTTTGTGCTTGACTAGCTAATGCTTCTGGCAAGTGTCGATCGTTTGTTGATAAATTTCAATCATGCGATCGACTTTGCGTTCCCAGTCAAAATGCTCCCGAACCCGCTCCCATCCCGCCCTACCCATACTCTGTCGCATCTCCTGCGACTGAGCGAGCTTCAGCATAGCGTCAGTCAGTCCCTTGACAAAGCCTTCTTTAGAAGCTGGTTCTACTAAAATACCGCAACTGGAATCTATATAATCCATCGGGCCGCCCCAATTGGTGGCAATGACGGGCAAGCCGACGGCCATTGCTTCCATTACCACGGCTCCCCCAGGCTCCCGCAAACTCGGCAGCACCAGTACATCGGCTTGTTGCAGTTTGAGAGCGCATCGATCCTGAGACAACCAGCCACTAAATACAACCCTGGCCTCCTGGCCTAAACGAGCTGTTTGAGCTTCGAGTTCCCCTCGCATCTCCCCATCGCCGATGATTTCCAAAACAGCATCCGTTTGAGCGGCGACGGCTCTGAAGGCTTCTAGCAGCAAGTCTACCCCCTTCCAGTCTGCCAGTCGCCCCAAGAAAACAAAATGGATTTGTTGATTAGGCTCCTTTGATGCCATAGATTCCGATCGCCACACCGATAAATCCACGCCGTTTTCCACAAGTTCGATGATTTTACCCTGCACCCCCGCCGGAAGTGCCTGCTTCGTGCGATCGTTTGCCACTAACACCGTCTCTGCTTTGATTTTACCGGGCAAAAGACGGTTGAACAAGTTGACGAACTGATAACCGATCTCGATTAAAATATCTACTGAACGGTTTTGGCGCGATCGAAATGCCAAAGGAAATTTAACCGCCGTATTCAGTGGCCCCATAACTACCGGCACCCCTAAGGCGAACATCAGGGACGGAAATTTTGCCGAAACTGGTGTCGGCTCGTGAACAATATCAATCTGTTTTTCGCTCACCAGCCGATCGACAATACCGCGCTGTAGCACTTGGGTGTATAGGTGACTGAGCAGCCCTAAAGTAGGCGCACCTAACCTTGGAGGCAAGAATCGCCCGCAATTGTTAAGCAGCCGATGCACCCATGTGTCGGGTACAAAGCGCATTCGATCGCATTCTTCTGGAAACAGCGCTTCGAGTTCAGCTTGAGTGCGCCCGTGTACCACTAACCATGTCTCTATTTGGCGGGATCGAAGTATTCGGAAGTAGTGCACCGGCAGCAATGACTCTCCACCGAATTTGTTAGAGGCATTTTCAGCAACAATTACAATTCGCATAACTTGTTTTCCACCCCATAAAGAGATTTATCTACTAAGCTGTTGTGCATTTAAATTGTATATTTCGGTTTGCGAACAAAAATCTTCAATCCGCTGCCCTTCTAACCCTCAATTACCATACACAATCTAGATGCACAACAGCTTATTTAGAGCGAGCGGTACTTTTAGCGTCAATCATTTTATGATAAATTTCAAGAATTTTTTCTGCCTTTGGCTCCCATGTAAATTCTTTCGCTTTTTCGATACACTTAGCTGACATAACTTGCCGCAAACGATCGTCTTCGACCAAAATCTGAATTTTATTTGTTAACTCCTGAGTAAGATACTCTCTAGAAGTTGGCTCTATTTTAAATCCAGTTTCTTCAGTCACGTATTCGGCTATACCGCCATTGTTTGGTACAATACAAGGCAACCCACAAGCCATAGCTTCCATTACCACTGCGCCGCCAAATTCCCTAATCGAAGGGAAGCAAAAAATATCCGCTTGCTGGTAATAGTCAAGTGTTTCTGCTTGACCTACCCAACCAGCAAACTTAACTTTTTCTCCTAAGTTAAGCTTCTCTACTTGAGATTCTAATGCTTTTCTTTCTTGCCCGTCACCTACTATTGTTAATTGAACTTTTTCTTTAATTTTTGGTTCTAGTCTATTCACAGCTTCGATGAGAATGTCAGCACATTTGTAAGGAACCAATCGACCTACAAAAAGTAAATTTATCTGGCCACCCTTTTTTGTTTTTGGTTCTTGTTTTAAGAAACTACTGGCAATACCATTTTCGTAAAATAGTTGAATTCTCTGGTCTGGTATCGCAAACAAATCTTTGAGCATATTTAAGGTATATGTTGAACCTGCCAAAATTTGGTCTGCTTTTTTGTAAGTTTCTACATAACCTGGAATTAAGGCTCGACCAACTGCCCTCAAAAAGTTGAATTGAGCAAATTCTTGTTTGGCAGTTTCTTGAAAGCCTGGTGGAAAAGGAATGCCTCCATTGACTGGGCCTAGCAGAAAAGGAGTGTTTTGGCAGGCGCTGACTACCTTAAACGGATACCGCGGCATCATCGGGGTAATTGCATGAACTATGTCATAATCTCCCTTGAGAATTTTGGAGTGAAATTTTTGATATACTTGCTGATTAAATTCTTCATAAATTGGGTAGCTCAAAGCATTATACAGTGGCCAATTTATTTTACCATTCGCGGTAATTTTTTCTACTACTTTGTAATACTGCGTAGCAATCTTTCCTTCTTCAATATAAAAAACTTTTTCGTATTCAGGGTGTTTTTGAATAGCGGATTTATTTCTAGCATGGGTGACAAGTGTTGCATCAACTAGCTTGCTAATTTGTTCAACAAAATTGTACCCCACCAAAGGTACAGAAGCCCATTCAGGATTGCACTGCTCTACAATTAGTAAAACTTTTAATTTTTGGTCGTTCATTGGTTAGATTCCTTTGTTGACGATCGATGAATATTTGGAAGTTGAGTTTTGAAGAGATTAATCGATATTAAGCGTTTTTTTTTTCGATGCGAGAGTCGGCTGTAGAGGTTGATGGAAAAATCCGCCTCTACATCAACACCCGATTTGCAATTACAGGGGAGAAGTTGCAGAAAAAACAAGTTAAGTTGATGGTAACTGATCTACTTAGTAGACTTAGCACTCATTGTAACTTTCTCAATTGATGGGCTTGATGTCTTGTATTCGATCAAGTTGCTGCGCTGTCTGAGCAACCGGCGTTTGTAAAACAGCATCTGACCCTGCAATTGAGGAAATCTCCCCAACACGCAAGATAATGCGTAGAGAGCAGCATCCTTTGATTTTAAGTTTTGCTGCATCCGCCGATAGATGCGGTAGCCAAGTATCGGGTAGCCCCAAAGCAACAACAGGCTCCAGCCGTGCGTAACCCACGCTGTCCCGATTGCTAGCACGGGCAAAACGAATCCCCAGAACCAGATGCTGGTGCTGTCTTTGACCCAGTGGCGTTCGGGGGTGTTTCCGTGCAACCAGGAACCTTCGGCGTAGGCATGGCCTGCTCTTTGACAGCGCTTCCACCACTGGTCAAAACGAGTCATTTGGGCGTCGTGCAAAGTCATTTCTGCATCTAATCGCTCGATTTTCCAACCATTTTGGCGCAGCCGCACGCAGAGTTCCGGTTCTTCACCGGCGATCAGTATGGGGTTGAAACCGCTGACTTGCTCGAAGGCTGATGCCCGCATCATGGAGTCGCCCCCGCAGGCTTTGGCTTCCCCGATCGGGCTGTCCCACTCAATGTCGCAGAGTCGGTTGTATGGTGTGGCATTGGGATACCGCTCGCGGCGGCGCCCGCACACTACAGCTAATTCGGGTTGCGCTGCGAGTTTTTGCTGGGCAAATTCGAGCCACCCATCAACTATGGAGCAGTCGCCGTCTACGAATTGGACAAATTCGATGTCTGGAACTGCTTGTCGCAGGCTGGCAAATCCTGCATTTCTGGCGCGTGCTGCTGTAAAGGGTGTAGATAAGTCGAGTTCTACTGTCTCAGCTCCGAGCGATCGGGCTAATTCCAAGCTGCCGTCTGTTGAGCCGGAATCGACATAAACTACGCAAGCTACTTTGCCGATCGCTGACAGCAAGCACGCTCCGAGGCGAGATCCTTCATTCCGCCCGATAGCAACCAATCCAACTTGTTTCAAAGCTTACCTCTGGAATTCCACTTGCGATCTATTATTTTAATATTTTAGTAAAAGTCAAGCTAATTTCACAATATCTTGATTCCCAAACTTTTAGCGAGTGGCTGTAGTGCGCGTCAAAGCGTGTTTAGCTTATTATATATTAAGTCAAATCCGATCCAGCATTTTTATTTGAGAAGAGTCAACCATGCTAAATATCAGTTCTTTGTTCACCTTTTACTGTGGCGGTCAAGGAATTAGCCATACATTTTTGTCACTTTGTCAGTGGGATTACCCAGACTTTAAAACCCGCATGGTTGTTCCCAGTTGTGCACCGTCATATCGCGGGTATAATATGGTCGAAAGCGTACCCCCATATTTCAGAAGGGTGTACTACAGGCTCGGAAATTTTGCGCAATCTTCTGCTGAAAAGCGTTTTCTGAGAGATATCAATGATTTTGATGCAGTTTACTTGTGGCCTCGCACTTCAATCGAAACTGTTAGAAAGGTAAAGCAGCAGGGGCAAACACTTTTTTTTGAGCGTATTAACTGCTCTACTAAGAAGGCAAAATATATTCTTGACGATGCTTACGGTCGCTTGGGCATTGCTCCCGAACATGGAATTACAGATGCGATGATTCAGCAAGAAGATGAAGAAATGAGCTTGGCTGATTTCATTTTTTCTCCTAGTCCAGAGGTAAAAAAATCTTTTCTCGAAATAGGAGTTCCCGAATACAAACTGATGTCAAGCAGTTACGGGTGGTGTCCCAAGCGTTTCCCAAATATTTCGCCCAAAAAACAGCCATCAGACACCGTTACTGCGCTCTTTGTGGGCACCATCTGCGTCAGAAAAGGAGCTCACTTGCTCTTGCAAGCCTGGGAAAAAGCTGGCATTAAAGGCAGACTGGTGCTTTGCGGAGAGATGGAGCCTGCAATTGCCGAAAGTTGCAGCGATATTTTAGGACGCTCGGATGTAATTCATATAGATTACACGCTCAATATTGCGGGCGTATATGGCGAAGCTGACATTTTTGCCTTTCCGAGTCTCGAAGATGGTGGCCCGATGGTTACTTATGAAGCTATGGCTTACGGGTTGCCAGTTCTCACCTCACCTATGGGAGCGGGGGCCATTGCCCGGGACGGCAAAGATGGGATAGTCATAGACCCTTACGACTGTGAAGCTTTTGTTGAAGGCTTGCGAAAGCTTGCTTTGTCCCCGGAGTTGAGAGCACAGATGGGTTATAATGCTCGCCAGCAAGCCGAGGAATTTACCTGGGAAAAAGTAGCACGCCGCCGGAAAGATTTGATGCAGGAAAAATTGAAAGTTTAGGAATTAGGAGAATTATCTGAAAGAATCCTTGCTCTGCAACTTCCTTTTTCCTGCGAATATTTCTAGGAGTGCATTTTCAGGCTTAGGGTTTTTTGGGGATAATTTTTGCTGGTATTCCGACTGCGGTTGCGCCCGGTGGTACGTCGCAAATCACCACTGCATTGGCGCCTATCAAAGCATGATCGCCGATCGTTACGGAGCGAATAATTTTTGCTCCTGCACCGATATCGACGTGACCGCCAACTTGGACATTAGAAACAATTGTCACCTGTTGAAAAATCATACAGTTCGGGCCAATAGATGCCTCTGGGTGAATGACTATGCCATTAGGATGAAGGATAATGAGTCCCCCTCCTATCTGGCAGTTCAAAGGGATGTCAGTTCCAGCTACAATGCTCCAGAATATATGCTGGATTATGTTGAACCGGGATAAAAAATACCCTAAAATTCCACCTTGCTGCCGCCATTTTTGATAGTCGCGGATAGATTTTAGAAGTTGGCGACTGGGATCCCACCACTGGCAAAGTTTTTCGCGACTCCAATCTGGCTCGGTGGCAGAAACGACAGGTGTAGTTATTGATTGAAGCATTATTTGTGCAAGATAACAGATAAGATATACTGATAATCATGTGACATTCAATTATCAGTATACGATCGCTGGTTGGTGATTGACAATATTTATTTGTTGAAATTCTGTGACAATCCTATTTGAGTTGTAAGGTTTTTGTATGTTGCCAGGTTTTACTGGTAGGCACGGCGGGGTACTAACCTACAAAATGTTACAATTCATACAGAATTACTATATTGTCAACTTGTAATTATTTGGTTGACCGAGTTAATGTCTACTAACAAGCAGTAGCCATCGCTCCCAGCGTGCAACAATCACAATTGCCATAGAAATCCACGATTTCGTACAAGCATTTATCACTATAGAGGCGATAGATCTCTAGTTTATTTAAGTAACAGAAGAGACAGGTCACTTTTTTTGGTACTAATTTAAGGATTGTTTTCGACAGGGCGGGATTTGATAATTTTGGCAGGGATGCCAACGGCAGTTTGACCAGCAGGAATGTCTGATAAAACGACAGCATTTGCACCGATATTTACGTCGTCTCCCAGGTTGACCTTGCCGAGAATTTTTGCTCCGGCGCCGACGTTCACCCGATCGCCCAATTGAGGCGATTCTAGGGGTTTTTCCAAGTAGCGGTTCCCCAGGGTAACGCCTTGGCGGATAATGCAGTCGTCACCAAGAGTGCAGTGTCCATGAACGATGATAGAGCCTTCGTGTTCAATGACGACTCGGCGGCCGAGCTTGACTGTGTACGGCAAATCTATGCCGTAGGTGTTGCGGACTTTTCGGTAGAGCGATCGATATAGAATGCTCAAGGGAGCCCGCAGCAGTTTTGGTTCTACCTGCATTCTCCAGACACCGAATCTTTGAACTGCTACGGCGCGAAATCCCGGTTTTGTCCAATCGCGACCGTGAGCAATCCAGTCTTCTTTAATCTGCTCCCACAATCCGAGTGCAGGGGTTTCTACTTGATTTTCAGTTGCTATTAAATTTGACTCCGTTACCATAAGCTGTACTCAACACTCTGTTTTGTTTAAGTTGTTATTAGATGCCCCAGATATTAAGCTATTTCTCTGGTTTTTAGGGAGTAGTGCACCCGGTTTATTCACTCAAAAACACCAAGTGCTGCGGTGAATTATCTCAAAGAATTGCTTGAAATCCGGAACCCTTGTAGGGAGAAATTAAAATCAGACGATTCATTAATCTAATCCTCTTCTTTCCTTTGTTAAGTGTCCTCAAGTTGTCAACCCTTCGGCTTCGCTGACTGACAAGCTGTCCCAGATCAACTGTCAACTGAAGCAATGTTTGGTTGGCCAGGATTAACGGGGTTTCTCTGGCTTTGATTTATTTACAAACACCTTTTAAAAAATTTTTGAATCTTCAATCTTACCCCCCTTAAAAAATACACTATTCATGATAAAATCGGTGAGCATTTTTGGCGGATCGCCGTCCGGCTTACCTTGAAGTACGCGGCGCACCCTCCAGGCTCCAAAGCCCGAAGCCCAGGTGACATCAGTTAATGCTGTGTAAACCAAGCCGTAGTTTTTGAGAAAGTACCTGCGCCGGGAATCAAACCAATACTGTGGCAGTCGCTTAGGGGGTTTTTTGGTGTCAGTCACACCTGAGCTTTGACCTACTAGGTGTACCACGCGACTTTCAGGTACATACCAGCAACTCCAGCCAGCTTTGTTCGCTTGCAGGCAAAAGTCCATTTCTTCGCAGTACATGAAATAAGCTTCATCCATCAAGCCAATCTTTTCAAATACTTCACGACGGACGATCATGCTGGCTCCAGCTACCCAATCAGTTTGACAGATTTCTTGGGAAATAGGAGGCGCTACATTCCACTTTGCCAATAATTTGGATAAAAAGCGCGTCCGCCAACCAAAATCGAGTTCGGTTAAGAAATCGTGAAACCGAAAAGCTGAATGTTGCGGCGTTCCGTCGGGGTCTTCCAAGCGGCTGCCGGCGATGCCGGCCTCGGGGTTGGAGTCCATGAAATCGACGAGGGCTTTTAAGGCACCTAGGCGAACTACGGTGTCTGGGTTGAGCAGCAGGAAGTAAGGGGGGGGATTGGTGGATTGCAGGACAGGACGTATGAGGGCGTTGTTGCCGAAGGCAAATCCGCCGTTGCGGTCTAGGGGAACGAAGGATGCCCATTCGCTCCAGCCTTCTGCTGCGATCGCGGCTGCTATTTGTTCGCTAGAATTGTCGCCTGATGCGTTGTCGGCAACTGCAACTCGCATACCGGGGAGCGATCGCACTTCGGTAACTAGAGAGCGCAAGCAGTCAATGGTTAAACCAGGGGTTCGGTAGTTAACAATGACAACCAGCAGTGGATACGGGTGATTGGACTCGCTGGCTTTGGACATAAGTGCAGTTGTTGGTTTAACAACTTTTTAGCTCAAGTTGTACCCCTATGGCAAGCTGGCGCGATCGCCATTTGAGGCATCGCCTACTTTTTTGATAGTTCGGGCATATTTTACAAAAGCGGTCACTCTTATTAAGCTCTTCTGTTGAAAAGCCTGCTTTACTGCCAAGAAAAACCCCAAAAATGCCCAAAAAATCTTCAAAAAAAGATTGTATATAAGGGTTTGAGTATTATTGGATATGTCTATTTATTTCCATAGAAGTGTGACAATCGCAATTGTATAAGCTGGGATTCCATTTCGGGGTCGTAGGCTCCCTCGCGACTGTTAATTAAATCGGCCCAAGGTAGGCTTTGAGTTTCAGCCTGCAATTTTTCCACCAAGTCTGCGACGCGTCCGATGGGTTTAGCGGGAACACCGGCAACTATATCGCCTTCTGCGACATCTTTGGTGACGACCGCACCGGCGGCGACGATCGCATTTGGGCCGATGGTGACGTTGCGGAGGACGATCGAGTGATAGCCGATAAATACGTTGTCACGGATGTCTATTTTGCCCACAGCATCTAGTTTGACGTTGTAGGCTTGATTGAGCATGGCGATCGCTCCGTCGTGGCCGATCAGGATAGAGCTGGAAAAGTGGACGTTGTTGCCGATGCGGACGTAGGAGGGGTCTGTAAACACCGTGCTTGGCAGGATCGTGCAATTTTCGCCGATCGAGTACAGGTTGCCGTGAAGGCGGAGAAATTGGGTGTACTCCTCGGAACTTGGCTCGCAGAATTTGACGTAGAGGCCTCGGAACTTGCCATAGCGCATGGCAAAGTGGCGAAGGATTTTCTGAAAGATTGATTTAATCATTTTCCTGAGCCTGGGTAGATTTAAGCCTATTCGTAGACATACTAACCGCTGTTGTGTCAGGAGGTAGATCTGACAATATGACAACGTTGGCACCAATGTTCGTGTCCTGCTATACAAATACTAGACAAGTCTAGACATTTGGTTCTTACTTCATCGGGAGCATGGGAGCGGTTATCCCTCAGTAAGCTTTCACGATGAAAGCCAAGCGCGATAAATTAATTGCTGCGTTCAAATCCCTGTCCATCGAATGACCGCAACTTCCACAGTTGTAAGTTCTTTCTTTTAGTGGCATATCTTGGGTATGTCCACAGCTTGAGCAGGTTTTGCTTGACGGAAACCAGCAGTCAGCAACAATTATTTCACAGCCAAACTTTTTAGCTTTGTATTCCAGTTGACGTTTGAATTCATGGAATCTAGGACTTACGCATTGACAAAAAGCATTATCTATGTACTCTCGGCCATAGCATCACTCTGAAGGTTCGCAAAAATATGCTCACGTATAACTAAAGTGAA
>NZ_JAEQCT010000127.1:0-15903 GCF_020738205.1 Microcoleus sp. PH2017_24_DOB_U_A | reverse complement strand
ATACAGGTGAACCCTAATTAAATGTTTTGTAGTTACTCAATAATTCTTGTCCAATATACCATATTCTGTTAATATAAAGTTTAGATGCGTTCGCCCTGGCTCCCTGGTGCGTCGCTATTAGATTGTCGGTCTTTTTTGAAGATTGGCTATGGCGACACACCTTACGGAAAACTTAAAAATCCCAAATCCAAAATGGTATTATAAAACTTCATTAAGTTTGCAAGCAATAGTAAGCAATGGTAGTATCATATAGTCAGAAGGTCAACAAGCGAGAATTATAGCGATCGTTAAAAAATGGAGAGTCTAAATGCAACTAGCAGAGAGACACATCATTAAATCCACCGAACACCGTTTTATTGAAATTGATGTACTAGCCTTTAAATCCAAAAATTTGTATAACGCCGCTAACTACATTATCCGTCAAAGTTTTGTTTACGGATGGGGTTATATCAATTACAACGAAATGAATCGTTTGATGAAATCTCATCAAGCATACAAAGAATTGCCAGCCAAGGTAAGTCAACAAATATTAATGATATTAGACAAAAATTGGAAGTCTTTTTTTGAAGCAGTCAAAGCTTACAAAAATAACCCCACAAAATTTAGCGGTCGCCCGAAATTACCGAAGTACAAAGATAAAGTCAAGGGTCGGAATATTCTAGTCTATACGATTCAAGCCATTAGTAGCAAGGAACTCAAGAAAGGAATTATCAAGCTTTCCGGTACTAATATTTTAATTAAAACCCAGGTCAAACCAGAGAAAATTTGTCAAATTAGATTAGTGCCAAAATGTGATTCCTATGTAATTGAGGTAATTTACAATGCCTGTACTCAGCCGGAGCCCACCATCGAAAACAAAAAAGAATTAGTAGGTAGTATCGATTTAGGATTGAATAATTTAGTAGCGCTAACTTCAAATCAGCCGGGGTTTGTCCCTTTACTGATAAACGGGCGACCACTCAAATCAATTAATCAATTCTACAACAAACGTAAAGCACAACTGCAATCTCAATTAAAAGGAAACCGCTGCTCGTCATCACGTCTTGGGCGCCTAACTCGTTGCCGCCATCAAAAAGTTGATAATTACTTGCATCATACCAGTCGCCAGATAATCAATCTGCTCGCATCACAAAAGATAGGGATGCTAGTAATTGGCAAAAACTTACAATGGAAAAATGAGATTAATTTAGGCAAGAGAACCAATCAAAACTTTGTCAATATTCCTCATGCTCGGCTAATTGAAATGTTGAAATACAAAGCTGAATTGGTTGGAATAAAGGTAATAGAGCAAGAGGAATCCTATACTTCCAAATCGAATTTTCTGAATTTAGATCCAATTCCTGTCTACGGAAATATTGGATCTCAGGATGTCACATTTAGCGGTTCGCGAATTAAGAGAGGATTGTACAAAACGTCGTTGGGTCGATTGATTAATGCCGATGTTAATGGGTCTTATAATATCTTAAGAAAAGCAATCCCAAATGCTTTTAGCACTCTTGATAGGGAGCTGTGTAGCTCAGCCGAGGCGGGTTAATCCGCTCAAAGTGAAAGCGAAAGGGGAGGGACTCAATGCCTCCCATGTCATGTAATAGATGACTATACTTTTACCAGCTATAGCCTAACGGCTCGGAGACCGGCTTGGTGGCTCGGTTTCCGGGGGTTCGGGAGCCACAGTCGGTGACTCAGCAGCCGGAGGATTCAGCGATTCCTCCCAAATTTTGATTTGCGATCGCGCTTGCTCAAAAGCCCGAGAACCGGAGGGAATTTTCTTTAAAGTCGCGATCGCCCCAGCCAGATCCGACGACGATTGTTCCACACCCATCGCCAAAATTCGCTGGCTCCACTCCTCGATCGCCTCACTAGCCTGCCAGCGGAGCGAACTCGTATCGGGTACCTGAAGGGCTAGCGTAATTGCTGCTTGCAAGGAGTCAGCAGTTCCCGCTTGGGCGGCCTGACGGGCGCTCTGCAAGCCTTGCTCGCCCTGCAATTGAGCTTCCCAAGTCCGAATGTTCGATCGAGCTTCCTCATATAGCACCCGTCCCGATCGAATCCGGCGTGCCATCTCAATGGCCTCGGCCAAATTACCCCTAGCCGCTAGTTGCTGAGCTCTCTCCAAAAACGGCTGGTCTTGAAGGCGCTGTCTTCTCTCGATCCAAGCTTGAATTTTGGTTTGAGCTTCCCCGTAAAGCGCTCTTCCTTGGCCGATCCGAGAAGCTTGAGCTACGGCTGCTTCCAGAGAATTTGGATCGCCGGTAGTCGCTAAATCGTTAGCTCTTTGCAGGTACGGACTGTCTTCTAGCAGTTCGATTTGACGGCTCAAGCGATCGATTTGAGTCCGAGCTTCCTTAGAGCGGGGATTTGATTCCGGGACTGTTTGCAATTGGCTGATCGCAGCCCTCAAGTCCTTGACCCCTCCCGGCGCTGCCAGCCTACTTGCCAAATCCAAAATTTTCACATCAGCCATTTCTTGCTGCCAGCGGCCGACTAAATCTTGAGCTTGTTTGTACAAAGGGCGGCCGTCTTTCAACTTTTGAGCCAGATCGATCGCCTTAGACAAACCATCAACAGAGCCGGTCAAAGCCTGAGCCGTAGCCTGAGCCAATTCGTTAAAATCCTGTACTTGTTCCTTTAAATTTGCAGCCTCTGGAATCTTGTTAGCGATCGAGATCGCCTGCTGCCAATCCCCTGCTTGCAAGCGTTTTTGGGCGATCGCCATCACTTTCTTGCTAAATTCCGCGATCAGCTTATTGGCAGCTTGATACAAATAACTCTTTTGATCGATGCCCTGAGCCAGTTTAATCCCCGTCACCAGATTGTCCAGCCCTCCCTCCGAGGCTGTATTTCTGGCTTTTACCAACTTATTGCCCTCAGCCTTTGTCGTCTGAATTACCTTAGTGAGTTCCTCATACTTCGTCGATTCCCAGAAAGTATTTCCCGTATCCAACAGCAGAGTAGCTTGGCGGAAAGCCAGCCCCCACTCTTCCTGACGCAAGTGGTCTTCTGCCGTGCGGTAAAGTTTCTCTGCATCGCTCCATGTTGACTGCCACTTTTCAATCTGCTGTCGCACCGTCGCGTAAGCGGGAACGTCTTGAGGAACCTTGCGGGCGATCGCGATCGCCTCATCCAGCTTTCCTTCTTGGAAACTAGAATTTCCCAACCTGAGAATATCCTGCGACCAGCGATCGATCTGACCGTTAATTCTCGATCGTAGCGGGTGATCTTGGGGCAAAGCGTTCACTAATTCGATCGCCCGCAGCAAATCATCCGCCGTCCGCTTGCTGGCTGCTTCTTGAGCGCAAAAAAAGCGATCGTTAGCAGAAGCCGTCGGCCAAAAAATCTTCGAGCAATTCGACTGCGAGGTTAGGTTTAGCAAAGACGAAATTGCCACAAACCCCATACCCACCGACATCAGCAAACTCACCGCCAGCCAAAACTGCCATTTTTTCGACCAGAAGCGCCACAGCCGATAGGGGTCACGTGGCGGTTGCGAGTTTTCTCCAGACTCTTTCGGCTGCTGTTCCAGATGCCCTCCCGGCAGTTTTCCTGAAGTAACCAAATCTCGGATTTCTTTAAGTCGCTCAGCGCGATTTTTCCTGGCTGGAATTGGCACTAGCGAGGAAGTATCCTTTTTTGACTCCAAGGATTCTGATGCAGACCAACGGCCTGGTGTTTTGCGATCTTGACTCATAAATCTCCGCTCACCACAAACAGCAACCAGCCAGTGTTAGTTATTTTAAAACTGCGATCGCTGATATCCACTGCTCTATAGAATGTATCCATCACTTTTACCAGAAAGAATTGGTTTCAAGCCTATCCCTTATGGGGATAATTTAAAAGAAGATTATTCATTACTCCAATCCACTTCCTTCTAGGTAGAGGTCAACTGTCAACTGTCAACTGTCAACTGTCAACTGAATGAAATACTCCTGCAGGCGGAACACTGCAAGAGCCGTAGCTTGCGGGGCCCGACGCCATCGCCCACAACGCCCCAAACAAAATTTCGTGATTAGTTGACATACTCACCGCCCTAAAAGTGCGGTGATTCTTGACGCTTCACAGGGGTCTGCTACCGAAGTAGTCTTACGTCCCCTCTGCGCCCGTTTAGAGTCGTGGCAATGCCCTATCCCGACTTTTTCTATATTTCTCGCAGCATTCAAATCCCTGTCTTGCTGAGTGCCACAATTAAGGCACAACAGCGAACGAATAGAGAGGTCTAATTTGCCCCACTTAAACCCGCAATCTGCACACACCTGACTGGTAGGTTCCCAGCGACTAATTACCCTAAATTCCCTGCCTAGCTGTTCAGATTTAGCCTCACACAGTACCCTAAACTCATACCATCCTTGCTGACTAATGCTAAGCGCAAGTTTGCGATTCTTGACCATGCCAGACACGTTCAAATCTTCTAAAACAATTACTTGGTTTTCGTTAACTATTTTGCTTGACAGTTTGTGCAGGAAGTCTTTGCGCGTGTCTGCAATTTGGTTATGCAGTTTGGCAATTTGAAGCCGGGTTTTATTTCGGCGTTTTGAGTCTTTGAGTTGCCTTGCTAGCTTGCGTTGAAGAGAGCGAATTCTTCGGTCTAGCTGCTTGTAGATTGGGCTTTGAGCTGATGTTCCATCACTCATTACTGCAAAGGTTTTAATGCCCAGATCGATGCCGATGCTGTGGTTTTTGGCTTCGACTAGATCGGGATTAATCTCTACAACAAAGCTTAAGAAATAGCGATTGGCACAGTCTTTGATAACGGTTACAGAACTAGGAACTGACGGCAATTTCCTAGACCAGACTGGATTAACAACTCCAATCTTGGCTAAATAAACCCCATCTCCCTTGATTGAAAACCCCCCGCGAGTTAATCTTGCAGACTGACTGTTTGCGCGCTTTTTGAAATTGGGATAGCCGCTTGAGCGCCCTTTTCTTTGTCCCTTGCAAGACTCAAAGAAGTTTTTAAACGCTGTCTCTAAGTCTGCTATTGACTGTTGTAAGGGGATTGCCGATACTTCACTCAGCCATGCCCTCTTTTCTGTTTGCTTACCCTGAGTGATTATTAGTTTCTGAAGTTCTGCTGATTTGGGTTTCTTTTCAGATTGCTTGCAAAGTGCAAGTGCATCATTCCAGACCACTCGAACACAACCAAATAATTGAGCCAAGCTCTGTTTTTGTTGGTCGGTTGGATAAAATCTGTATTGATACCTTGCTTTCATTTTTTTACTTTTGTTCTTGCTCTATTATACTAGGTTTTGCCAAAAAAGTCAGGAATAATTAAAGCCGTCCTATAAGGACGGGGCTTTAGACCCATTGTCCCGATAGCAATGCTTGAGGAACTTCAACATCACATTGCAAAGTGAGCATGGCATAGTAACCAGATGCTCGCTTCACAATACGAATTTGCTTAACTTCAAACCCCTCTAAAATCGGGCGCGATAGATGTATCTTGACGGGGCCAATCTTAGGCAAATTAACCCAGTCTGCACCCTCAAAACGTTGAACGGATTCTAGGTTTAATTGCGGAAACACAAATGAGCGCATCGGCTTTTTAAACCTAGGAAACCCGTGCCCCCGATCGCACATCGCCACAAACGCTGCCTCTAAGAAAGCGCAACACCTGTTGCAAGACATGGGTATGAGGTAGCTTCAGTTCAGGAATCAACTGCTTTGCCTGGGAAAGCGTTTTGCACGCTCCGCGCAAAGGTTGGACGGGGTGCATCAGCGGGGATAATGTATTCCTGCCGGATGCTGCATGAGTTGACATCACACTTACGGGAGTTCACCCAATCCTTCCGTTCTCGCAATGCAAAGTTGTAGACCTTGCGGCAGATAGTCAGCCACTGGTCGATAGTTTCGCGTTGTGCGTCGGTGGGAATGAGTTTGTATTCGTAGGTGAGATTCAACATTGCACCATTTTACAACCAGCCTGAATAAATAATATTCCGTTTATTCAAATTCCTCGACGTAGAGTTCTAGGCGACTGAAGTCGCCTCCGGCTTATCCCCAAGTCGGTCGCCAGGGGCTTGCTCCTGGTTTTTCGGTCATCCCCAACTCGCACTCAATAGAGCCAATTACACATTATGGTCTCAAGAACCGGAATTCGATCGCAAATCGCCAATTAGTTCGGCAAGTTCGTCGCTGTTAGCCTTGTAAACCTCATTGCAGAAATGGCAAGTAGCCTCAGCCCCGCCATCTTTTTCGATCATGTCTTGGAGTTCGGCTTCGCCCAACATTTTCAGAGCTCCCAAAACTCGATCGAACGAACAGCCACAGTGAAAGCGCACCATCTGAGTTTCCGGGAAAATTTCCAGGCCCATATCACCCAGCAACTCTTCCAGAATCTGGTGCAGCGTTTTGCCCGATTGTAGCAACGGCGTAAAGCCCGACAGTGCAGTCACCCTAGATTCTAGAGTTTGCACAAGTTCTTCATCCGTCGCCGCCTTCGGCATAACCTGCAACAGCACGCCCCCAGAAGCTTGCACCCCCGCCGCCCCCACAAACACCCCCAAAACCAGAGCCGAAGGAGTCTGTTCCGAGGTTGCCAAATAGTGAGTCAGATCGTCCCCAATTTCGCCGGAAACCAATTCTACCGTACTTGAGTAAGGGAAGCCGTATCCAGCGTCGCGCACCACATACAAATAGCCGTCACCGATGGCGCCGCCGACATCAAGTTTGCCTTTAGCATTGGGCGGCAATTCCACTGAGGGATTGCTGACATAACCTCGAACCGTCCCATCAAGTCCCGCATCAACCAGAAGTCCGCCTAGGGGCCCATCTCCTTTGATGCGAATGTTGACTCTCGATTCGGGCCGCTTCATGCTGGAAGCGAGTAACAGCCCTGCTGACATTGTGCGTCCGAGGGCTGCTGTAGCGACGTAGGAGAGCTTGTGCCGCCCTCTTGCTTCTTCGGTGAGGCGGGTGGTAATGACGGCTACAGCGCGAATTCCACCATCTGCGGCTGTAGCGCGAATTAATTGATCGGCCATGAAAAACCTGACTTGTCTTTTGATACTGCTGGAACTATTTTAGAAGTTCTTGAAGGTTGTCGCAGCAAATGGTCAGTTCGGAAGGGCGATCGAGCTTCACGACTCCTCAGGGTGCGGGGGCTGCGACGCAATGCCGTTTTATTCTCATCATATAAAAATTGCGTTGCTTAATCAGGGTATGAAAAAAAATAAGTTGAAAATCCCCAAGCTTTGTCGATACTGGTTTCTATGACTGGCATATTTAGCCTTTCATACCGTAAATCAGCAACGCCTGGTTTTTGGCGAATATTCGATCGCGCGGGACATTCCTGCACGCTGTCACGCATTTACCGCTGTTGTTCGCTGGCTCAGATTTGAAGAAGCAGTCACCGAACTTGATGATGTGCAAGTAATTCCCGAAGTCGAAAGCAGATGGCTTTAGATTTTTAGACTGAATAAATTGCTCAATTAATCACCTTGAAAGTTTAAGAGTATGTGATATCAAATTTGCATTTAACTCAATACGCTTGGTTAGTATTTTTTGGTCGTTGCAAGGAACAATCTTATGAACTTGAGCCGTAGGAAAGCAATCGCAAAGTCTATTTTATAGATCGTTATTTTATCTATATTGAAAGTCTTAACTGAACCGTATTGGGATTCAAATAATGTTTAAAATTTAAGCTATTGAGCATTTAAATTACATATTCCGACGATACTCTGAGCAATGTCACACTCATAGCTTGAGTAATTGTTGATACAGAATTTGAATGTAGATAAAGCTTATACTCCCGCTAACCTAACGATCACCTAACCTTTACCTGGGTCGGTTAGAGTGAGATCGCTAGGTCTCACACTAATGTTTTTTAGCTGGAAATAACGGATATGCCACCAACATCGAAAGCACTTTTAGCGGAAGTCCAGCATAACACAGGAGCAACTCGAAACTTGCATTTTTATGCAAAGGGCGAAACCATTCCTTTAATGTCCCAAGGCCTTTGGCGCGTCTGTCAAGGTTTAGCACAACTGAGTACCCTTTATCCCACCGGAGAAGAAGGACTTTTGGGTTGGGTGGGGCCTTCGATGTGTTTCGGTTTGTGGTTGACTTCCTTGCAGACTTACCGAGCTACGGCAACATCAGACGTTTATTTGATGTGGTATTCTATGGTGGAAATTGAAGCTTCTCCTCAATTGGCTCACGAGTTGTTGCCTCAAATGGTGCGGCGGCTGCGACAAATGGAATCAATTTTGGCGATCGCCGGACAGCGCCGAGTAGAAGACCGTTTGTATCAACTTCTGCTATTATTGCAACAGGACTTCGGTCAGCCTGTGGTTGAGGGAACTCGTTTGAGCATCCGCTTGACACATCAAGATATTGCTAATACTATTTGCACGACTCGCGTAACGGTAACGCGAATGTTGGGAAAATTGCAGCAGCAAGGGTTAATCAGTCGAGATGGCGATCGGCATTTAATACTTAATAAAGGTGTTTTTGCGTCCACCTCCGATTTGTTTGGCTGCAACCCTCAAGCAGTCTAGAACCGACATCTATCTATTCGCATCTACACTCTACATAAAGTCTTCGAGTATTGGCTATCAAACCCCACTGCATGAGAATTGTTGGTCTCGATATTGCTCCCGCGATCTACAGCAATACCTTTGCAGTCAAAAAAGATATAATTAAACGGTGCATCTACTTAAACAATAAACCAATGGCTAACTCAACTCCAGAAACACCAAAACCAGACAAAAAAGAATTAACTGATATCACAGCTAAACCTCAAGAAAAACAAGAAGAACCGCCAAATAAGGGTGACGGGCGGCAATAGATAAAACGGCGGTTGAAACCGCGTCTATACCGTCTTATTCATGGGCTTGTTTTAGCGGAAATAACTTGACAAATTACTCAGCTTGTGTATTGCCGTTGGTCGATCGCAACTTCGGCTTGGACGGCTGTCCCCGCCGTCCATCCAGAGAAACCACCTCAGCCTCAGAACTCTCCCTAGCCACCCGAATCAGCAACCCCGACAACAACAAACTCGCCACCATCGAAGAACCGCCATAACTAAAAAACGGCAGCGGCAAACCCGTAGTCGGCAAAACCCCCGTCGCCACCCCAATATTCAGCAGCGACTGTCCCACCATCACCACCATCACCCCAATCGCCACCAACTGAGACTCAGCATTCCGCGCCCGCATCGCCACCCTCAAAGCCACAGTAGCGTAAGCCGCCAACATCAGTAACAGCGAGAAACCTCCCACCAAACCAAACTCCTCAGCAAACACAGCAAAAATAAAATCGCTGTACTGAATCGGCAAATAAAATAACTTTTGCTGAGACATCCCCAAACCAACGCCCCAAATCCCGCCAGAACCCACAGCCAGCAGACTTTGAACCAACTGATAACCATCCTGCATCGCATCAGCCCAAGGATTGAGAAAAGACATAATCCGGCGGCGCTGATATTCCTTAAAACTAATACTTAAAACCGCCAACAGCATTCCCCCTATAGCCGTTCCACCCAACTGCAAGTAAGGTAAGCCCGCCGCCAAAGCCACCAACCACAAAGTCATCCCGCACAAAGCCGTGGTACTCAAATTCGGCTGCAACAAAATGCCCAACAGCATCGCACCAAAAATTAACAACCAAGTAAACCGAACTTTGTTTGTCAATCGAGGCCAGTTGCCGAAAATGCGGGCGCTTTGCAGAACGAAAAACGGTTTAATCAACTCAGAAGGTTGAATAATCGGCACCGGGCCCAAAGATATCCAGCGAGTTGCGCCGTTGACTGTGGTTCCCACTCCCGGAATTAAGGTCAACCACAGCACTCCCAGCAGCACCAGAATTCCCAACTGAGCTGTTTTCATCAGGTAACGCAGGGGGGAGTAAACCATTAAGTTAAAGCCCGCCAGCCCGATCGCCACTGCGATTAGTTGCCGCTTAAAATAGTAAAGGCCGTCTCCCAATTCGGAATTGGCAATGGGATAGGAAGCTGAAAACAATGCTGTCAGCCCTACAAACAGCCACAAAAAAGTCAGCCACCGCAGCCATCGGGCCTCCGCAGCCCATTGCGACGCGCTGGGGTCAAAAAATGGAATGAAGCGTCGAATATCATTAGTCATTAGTTATGAGTTATGAGTTATGAGTGCGAGCTTAAGAGCTCGCGAACTTTATCATTAGTTAAGCTGTTGTGCATTTGAATTTAATTTGGGGGCGGGCTAGAAGCCCACCCCACAAGAATTTCAAGAAACAAGATTGTAAACATCAGATGCACGCCAGCTTAATTCGCGGTGGTCAAAAACCGGGTTTTTTAGCCAAATATTTGCTTAAAACCCTCAATGTCGATTTAAAAACCCGGTTTATTTGTGGGCGAGTGCATAAGTCTTATCAGCTAATTAGCATTTAAATTGCACGTCAAGAAATAATCAACCTCTTGTGGGGTGGGCTTCTAGCCCGCCTCAAATATCCAATTTTAATGTGGAACAGCCTAGCTAAAATCATAACAAACAAAAAAAGAGGTCGATCGCGACCTCTTCCCCTCTATCAATCCATTCTCGGATTTTAAAGTAAGCCAGTATTAGCTCCGGGCTTACCGGTAGCCAGTTGCACTTTAATAATTCTGCCGCCCATTTTCATAATTCTTTGCTGTTCCCGGAACCAGTTGTCATAGGGAACGAGCTTAGTAAAATAGGTATTTTGCAATTCGCGCTGAGTGCGGATGCGAGTTTGGCTGGGGACGCAAGCAGTCACTTTAAACATTCTCATGGGAAACAAACTCCTGAGTAGGTTTACAGATTTTTAGATGGATTTTAAAAAGATTGAAGTCAGGGAGTTAGGAGTCAAAACTAGCTCGTTAAAACTCGTCGGGCGTTCTCGACTGGCCTTTGACGGTCTAGCAATCACTCTCAATTTCCCTGACTTCTTTCAAAGCTAAAGGTAATAAGTCCAAAGTTAAAAGTTAAAAGTTAAAAGTTAAAAGTTAAGAGTTAAAGGAGGTAAGAAATAAATCTTCTTCCTTCTTCCTTCTTCCTTCTTCCTTCTTCCTTCTTCCTTCTTCCTTCTTCCTTAGATTTAGCTCAAGCCAGAGCAGATGTAGTCGAAATAGACGCCCATTTCTTTACCAGCGTCAGAACCGACCAAACCGGCGGTGACTTCTTTCATTGCTTGGATTGCTTGTACGGTAGAACCGATGGGCACGCCCAAGGAGTTGTAGGTTTCTTTCAAACCGTTGAGCACGCGCTCGTCAAGGATGGAAGGGTCGCCAGCTAGCATGGCGTAGGTGGCGTAGCGGAGGTAGTAGTCCAAGTCGCGAATGCAAGCTGCATAACGACGAGTGGTGTACATATTGCCACCGGGACGAGTTACGTCAGAGTACAACAGAGACTTAGCAACTGCTTCTTTGACGATTGTGGCTGCATTGGCGCTGATGGCGGTAGCGGCGCGGACGCGCAGTTCACCAGAAGCGAAGTAGTTCTTGAGCTTGTCTAATGCGCTGCTGTCCAGGTACTTACCTTGAACGTCAGAGGTATTGATAACGGCGGTAATTGCGTCTTGCATGGTTGTCTTGTTTCCTAGAAAGTGGCTGAGTCAGTCCAATTTTGGAGCTAGAATTTTAGATTTGGGATTGGGGATTTGAGATTTACAAGTAGTTGATTATCTGCAAAAGCTTTTGGCTTGTTATCAGTAACCCTCGATTGTTCAATCAAAAATCTATAATCAAAAACCTAAATTCCTTACTGCATCGCACCGATAACGTAGTCGAAGTAAGAGGAAGCTTCGGAAGCATCTTCTCCAGAGAGCAGCGAAGAAGCTGCATTTTTCATAGCGCGGACGCCTTCGGCAACTGCTGCAATCGGGGTTCCGAGAGAGTTGTACATTTCGCGGACGCCGACAATACCGATTTCTTCGATCGGAGTAATGTCGCCAGCTACGATTCCGTAGGTGATCAAACGCAGGTAGTAATCCAAGTCGCGCAAGCAAGTTGCGGTCATTTCTTCGCCGTAAGCGTTGCCGCCGGGAGAAACAACATCAGGGCGCTTTTGGAAAAGTTGGTCGCCGGCTGTTTTGACGATACGTTCGCGGGATTCGCTCAAAATTTGGGCGATGCGGACGCGGCGTTCACCAGAGGTGACGAAGCTCTTGATGCGGTCTAATTCGCCTGGGCTCAGGTAACGAGCTTCAGCGTCTGCGTTGACGATTGATTTGGTGACGATACTCATCTTGTGTGTACCCGCTGGATATTTTGCAATTGCGAACTGCTCCGCGTTGAACTAGCGACGTTCGGGCGCTTTCATCCCGTACCTTTCGCTTCGCTGGTGGCTGGAGCTTTGACGGGGAAGGGTGGACTTTCCACAGCCTGCAACTGCTGAAGTTGTTACCGGGTGTCTGCCTTCGCTGTTTGACGACGCTCGTTCTTCACGCCGGTGCGTTTTTTTGTGGCCGCACTGAGCCTGTCGCTTAGAATACCACAAATGATTGATGCGATCTTTAATCTACGATCGAGATTGCAGCAGATCCGTAAGTGGCGATCGAGTGACTGTTCGGCAGTTAGTCAGGATATTGCTTCTCTAACGCAACTACCTCTCGCAAGTATTTTGAGGCATTATGTTCACATTCTGAGTGTTACCGTAATAGTTTGTAACATTCCTTTTCATTTTTGGGCCCTCGGTGGCGTCTAATTCGTTAAAAATTCAAAGTCAAGAAATCGCTAAAATCTTATATCAGCAAGGATTACAGCCATCGAACCTTCAGCGGCTTGTCCCGAAGGCGACGGCGCGAGGCTAAAAAACTTCTGTGTCAAACAGAGGTGCGGAAGACTGAGGGGTGACAGGTGTCGATCGGAAATGGCGACTTTTAAGCTTGTAGCTAAATTTGACTCTCGTCCAAAAACGGATACAAGTTTCCCACACTCGGACGCGGAGCAACCCAAATTTTAGATTAAGGTGCAATTTTCCAGACTCATCGGTGAAATCTAAAATCCAAAATCTAAAATCCAAAATCGATCGACTCTCACTTTTAACCAGGTGCGCCGTGAAAAGAAATCTATCAGCCCTTAAAAAAGCTTTGCAGTTTGGGATTAGCGGTGCTGTCGGCGGTTTCGCCGGCAATCTCATCACTGAACCTTTCATGCACCATCTCAATGATTCAACATCTGTTTTTGACAGTGTATTGTCCACATCTCGCTGGTTTGGATTGGTAGGCGGCGGAATTGCTACTGCAATTATGTTCGGCTACTATTACTATATCAAAGGCAAGCCCCAAATCAAACAATCTTTAAAAAATGGCGGATTGTTTGGTGTAATTGCGGGGGCTATTTCTGGAGCAATCGCTGAAGGTATTTTTAGCGGGATTGGCGACGGCGAAAATGAACTATTGCGAGTGATTTGCTGGGGAATAGCTGGCGGTTTGTTAGGACTTGGACTTTCTAAACGCATTCCTAATTTAGGAATGCTGCGCGGCGCGGGTGGTGGCGGTGTGGGAGGTCTTTTGGGCGGTTGTTTGTTTATTCTGTTTGCTTATACTTTGTCGGGTACGGCGGGCCGTTTAGCTGGCTGTGGTGCGATCGGCTTTTGGATTGGAATTATGCTAGTTGTGGCCGAAACTTTGTTTAACAAAGCTTGGCTGGTAATTAGTTACGATAGCGGAACCAATCGCACTCTGACTATTGGTGCGGAACCGGTGACTTTTGGTAGCGATGAAAATTTGTCTATTATCTACATTCCTCATGTTTCGCCTTTAGCCATGAGGTTTCAATTGGAAGGGGGTCAAATTGTTTGCGAGAATTTTGATAGCGGGGCGGTGAGTTATTTGCGATCGGGCGACCAAAAGAGAATCGGTAACTGTACAATTACAGTTGGAAACTCTGACTTGCCTACTGCAACTTCCGCTCGGGTTACGCCGACTATTTTATCACAAGCATCGCCAGCCAATGCTTTTGCCAACGGTCAATTTTTGCTGACATTGGGAAGTCGAGTTATCCCTCTGACTGCGGGTACTCAGCTATTCACCTCTGACATCCCGAGTTTAACGGCTACGGCGTCTAGCGGCGTGGTAGCGCTGGTGAATTCTCGATCGCCAAACGAGCTATCCTTAGGATTGATCAATTTGAGCGATCGCTCTTGGTGGGCCACAGACAGTCAAGGCGACATGAAAATGATTGAACCTGAAAGTACCGTGACTTTGGCCTTGGGAACTAAAATCGAATTTGGTGAACTTGAGGGCGAGATTGTCGGAAGCTAAATAATCTTAAATCCGTATCCCCATAGGTTCGTAGTGAGGACTTTAGTCCTCTAAGGATCGCGAATTAAATAATTTACACTCTTAAAAGTGGTATGGGCGTCCCGCCCGTCCTTTATAGACGGGCGGGACGCCCATACCACAATAATTAAAATTGTAAGTTATTTAATTCTCATTCCTAAGAAATGATGCGGACTAAAGTCCTAACTACGAACCTTTTTGTCCTCTAAGAAATGATGCGGACTAAAGTCCTCACTACGAACCTTTTTGTTTTATAATAAATGATGCGGACTAAAGTCCTCACTACGAACCTTTTTTATGGCGGTAAATTAAATTGCCGATAATAAATTCAAGCAGAACTACCGCTAACGCCAGTAATCACAGCCGCCCCAATCAAATGAGCCAAACGCAAAGCTTCAGGAACCTTACCAGTATCAGTCAAACGCTGGAGTACCAGTGCAATTACTTCCGGTTGTTCGCCGCACACTTGAAAAAAGAAAGGTTCAAAAGCGTAAATTTTGCCAGCGCGGCGCAACAATTCTAAACGGTATTCCGAATCTGAGAAATGACCGAGGGCTTTTTCAACAGCAGCTAAATCTGGTTGGCGGCGCATGACAGCAACGCAAGGAATTTGCAGCCGCGATGCTAACTTGGGAAGGTCAATAATATTGAAGCCGCCGAAAGCAATTCCATCAAGCAAAACGAGATGCAATTGCGGTAAAAATTTCCCTCCTAGCAGTAGCTGACAAATTACGTCGGTGGCATCTAATCCGTCTGGGAGGACTTGTCCCCAGACCATTCCTTCAAATCTAGTCCCCCCGCAGACCACGCCTGCGATCGACACCAAACTACTGCTGGTACGAGAAAACGGAGCGTCGTCAAAGCCAATAACCTTAATTGTGCGATCGAGTCTGAGCAATTCTGCTAGTTTCAAAGCAGGGACTTCCCTAAACTAAAAATTTTGACATTAATTTGACTTTTACATATTATCATAGACTTTAAAGACTCGAACGCTAATATCAATTTTATATGAAGCTGCTCCTGAATTCGCTCCCACTTTAATTAAGTAGGGTGGTTTTATTATTAGATAGGATATATAGCGGTTCTCAGAAAGATGAGGTACGTTGTTGGGCTTCAGCCCTCTTAGTCTAAGCGGTTATACTGATGCCAGTCATACCTCATCTTTTTGAGAAAGGCTATATAAAATATAAAACCACCAAAAGTAGCGCTCAAAGGTCGGCTCGCGTTTGGGGCAAGGCACGTAATTTCAATATTAGCACTCTTGCCTAATATTATAAAGAGCGCCCAAGCACAACTACGTACCTAAACTGTCAACTGTCAACCCTCTCTTCTACTTAAAAAGGTTTTAAACTCTTGTCTCAAAAATACGTAGCAGCAATAGATCAAGGAACCACCAGCACCAGATTTATCATATTCGATCGCCTGGGACAGATAATTTGCAGCAACCAACAAGAACACCAGCAAATCTATCCACAACCGGGATGGGTGGAACACAATCCCGAGGAAATTTGGCGGCGAACCCAAAGCGTAATTAAAAATACCCTGGAAATCGGTAATATCGATGCGAAAGATATTGCAGCCCTCGGCATTACCAACGGGAGCATCCCACTTTTGCAATCAGTATAAATACTCAGACAATTGTCTGTCTGACTAAGTTGATGGCATAATAGAAAGCAAATAAATTACCATAAT
>NZ_JAEQCT010000126.1:0-40212 GCF_020738205.1 Microcoleus sp. PH2017_24_DOB_U_A | reverse complement strand
AACTACGTACCTAAAAAATAATCCCGCAAAGGTATGTTGTTGCGCTTCAGCGCTCTTTATCTTATGTATGAAAGAGCGCTGAAGCGCAACTACGTACCTGACTGCGAACCTTTGTTCCTACTTTCCTACCGTGAAATACTCATTTTTAGCGTACACGCTAATTATGCAGTCGCCGACTTCAAAAAACATCCCCTCTTGCTCATCTTTAGAGAATTGCAAGTTGCCGTATTTAGCATTAATTTCCTCAGCAGTCGCCGCCTTCGCTTCCATTTCATCGGGAATAAGTCCGGTTGAACCGATGTAGAAAACTAGCGGCGAAACTTTCTCAGCATACACTTTTTCGGCGTAGGTTTCCAGTTGCTCGTTTGCACGGGTTAAAGCAGCGACAAATTCGTCTCGCTTGACATCTTCTTCCTGCCATTTTGCTTGCAGAAGCCGCAGCAAGCTGTCTGCACCAACTTTGGCGAAGGTAGCGCTAACAATTCCGTTATTCTCCAATCCCAAAAAGTCATCGAAAATTTGTTTCATTAAGTCGTCAACTTTGGTGATTTTGGTGCGGGATGAAACTGTTTTGTGTGCGAAGACGACAGGCTCATCTAAGGTGATGTGAAATGTCGGTTTTGCCAGCTTTTCGCCCGTGTTTTTGTGGTAAACTTCGTACAGGCGATCGAGAAATTTGTTGGCTGAGTGCAGTTTGGCGAAGTTGAGGATGTTTTTGCTGCCGATGTCGATTTTGTAGCTGACTCGCGAATCTACTGTACCATTCGCGATCGCACTTTTCAACTCTGTGTACTCCGTCGTCGTTGGAAAGTTGAGATAAAGGCTTTTCGACAGATAGTGCTGTTTCAACTCTTCCAACTGTTGAGCCGTATAACTCTCGGATGCTTCCTTCAAATGAGCCGAGAGAATGCTGGAGAGAATTTTAATGTTTGCGAGTTCCTCAAACACTCCGTCAAGGCTGCCGTAACGTCCGTCAAACGGCACTAGCGGCAAACTGTCTAAGTTAATATCGTACTCCGAATGGAAGTCAAAATCTCCCGCAGGCGAGCCGTCTTGTTGGAGGACACCGCATTTTTTGAGCAAATCAAACACTGCTTTGCTGCTGATTTTGGTTCGCAGCGACTTGATATTAACTTCGCCGTCGCTGACAATGGTATAGTTGTTGAAAGTATTCAGGTCTGTCACCAGAATTCCTGCCACTTCTGCGATCGCACTTCCATCCTCAACTTTTACCAGTTTAACTTTCCTGGTAATCAGCATATTGATGGTAGCGGTATTTTGATTGATCGCAAATGAACCCATCCGCACGTATTCGCCGCCATCTAAGAATTCTGTTTTCAGCCAAGGCTTGACAAGGTTGCCGTTTTCATCTCGCTTTCCTTCAACTCGCTTCAAACCTTTGCGCTGATAGTTTTCTTGCAAGTGTTTCAAGTTGATGATGATGCTGTTGCTGTTTTCCTCCAATATCTCGATCAACTCCAGCAGGGAAATTTTATCGCTGACTTTTACCCGATCGCCAATTTCATGATTTTGCAACACATCAGGCGCAAACACAGCCCGTTCCAAATCCTCCGTAAACTCGGCTAGTTGAGCATTTGTCAAAGCTTTCGCGTGTTTTTCCGTCAAAGTAGCATCGAAGGTACTCGCCAGCGCATACTTCGCCGTATTCAAATTGCCGTCAGCGAGGTTAGCTTTCGCAAAAGCAAACACCGACTCATCAGTTTGAGCAACCGGAACTTCTAATTTGTCATACTCATCTTTGGTGACTTGCTGATACTTGTAAAACAGTCCCGCATCGTCTGCTTTCAGCCCGCAGATTTTCAGCGTACTCGATGAACCGCTGATTTTTTTGCCAGTTTTGGAAACAAAAACTTGATAATCGTATTCCTTGATTAACGGTTCTTCCAGCGGTGGCGCCACCGAATCACCTAACAGTTTTGTGCTGTCGTACAGAGCATCATAAACCATTTTAACTTCGCCAGCGCGGATGCAATTTCCCGATAAAGTGTTGGCGATTTTTGAGAGCAGTTTGAAGTCAGCAGAAGCATAGGATATCGTGTTGGCAAACACATCCATGTCCTTAAGTTCGTTGCAGATTTCCGCTAGTTTTGCCGCTTCGGCATTAGGACTCGGGTCATTTGCATAACCGTCTGTGTGCAAGTTAATTGCTGTCACTTCTCCTGCTTTTACGAGAGATTTAGCAAGCTGCATCGACTGCGATATGCAGGTACAGCCAGCGGTTTGGATATTTTTAATTTGTTTGATGTATTGAGAATCAATCTTCGTCACTTCTTGAATGGGAATTCGCTGGAAGTGACAAATTACGTCTCCATTGTCAGCGTAGGAAATGAGGCTGACAATTAGTTGGTAATTGTTGTATTCGTCTAAAGTCAAAAGCTTGACTAGGGTTTCTTTCAGCGGTTTTAAGTCAGAATACATCGAGCCGGAGCGATCGATAATGATGATGCTGTGGGCGACGGATTTTTCGGGGATATCGCCTGGTGTTCTTTCGAGATTGAGGCGATCGACTAAATAGAATGCCTTTTCATTTCCGGCAAAATTGTAGAGGGTAAATTTGGTGCGATTATTCGAGGCTGCTTGGCTGCTGGAACTTTTGACCTGAGATGATTGTTTTGCTTGCCGTGCCATACTTTTCACTCGTGTTGATTTATTCCTCAACACTATCTTGACACGCCCTTTTGTCGGTGTCAAGGCCTGTTGAGGAAAATTATCTGCTAGGCTAAATAAGCATTAATGCTTAGCAACAGTTGCCAAAAGTAGTGTGCATCAAGGCCACAGAAACCGGGTTTTTTACCGAATCTGCGGGTAAAAACGAAATATTTTCGTAAAAACCCGGTTTCTGACCACCCGCGCCAGTCCTAAAATATTTAATCAATAATGCTTAATTTAGCAAATCCGCTGCTCAAACTCTATCTAAATCTAATCGGATGGGTAGCGTTTGGATTCATTCTCGGCCGCCTGCTACCGAGAAGTTATTCTACTTATTTAGCCAAGTTTCTGTTCTTTTTTGGCACACCGCTGAGCATTGTTGCTTTTATCCGGCGCGCCAATTTGTCTGGTCCTATTTTGATTGCACCGCTGATAGCTTGCGGGGCAATTCTAGCGGGTGGCGGACTTGCTTGGATTGCGATAAATTTCGGCTGGGGCGAGGAACGTCTCAAGACTATTAATCCAGGCAAAAATACCTCGGAAGCCAAAACTGCTTGGAGTTTGCCGACTCAAGGCAGTTTTTTATTAGCGGCGATGTTTGGTAATACGGGTTTTTTAGGCATTCCGATCACCTTGTCTTTGTTGGGCCCGGAACACTTTGCTTGGGGGTTGTTTTACGACTTGCTGGGCACTGGTACGGCAATCAATTTACTCGGAATTGCGATCGCCTCTGGCTGCGGTAACAGCCATCTACACCAGCATTGGTTAAGTCCCCTGCGGGCAATTTTGCAGAATCCGGCACTGTGGGCTCTGGGTATGGGATTTGTCTCGCGCAATTGGCCACTGCCGGCACCAATCGAAGATTTGTTAACAACAGGTGCTTGGGCTGTAATTAGTTTATCTTTGATTACGATCGGGATGCAGTTGAGCAAGTTGAATTCTTTGCACAATCTCAAACAAGTTTTGAGTTGTCTGTCAATTAAAATGCTGTTAATTCCCTTGGTATTTGGCGCGGGTTTAACGTTTGTTGGCATTACGGGCGCGCCGCGGCTTTCGCTGGTGCTGCAAATGGCAATGCCTCCGGCTTTTGGTACTACTTTGCTGGCTGAAGTTTTTAATCTCGATCGCGAATTGACCGTAACTGCGATCGGCATTGGCTGCGTTACGTTATTATTCACTATTCCAATCTGGATGCTGCTATTTAGTTTTTCATGAAAATAGAATCTGATTAGTTTAAGCAGCGCGTTGTTTTAGTGATATGAATCACAACAATTGAGCGATCTATGTCATGTTCATTTTACTTAACAATCATGGAAGTTGGAACTCTATTCCCTTCTGTTAAGCTACAAATAGCCTACGGATGAGGCAGATAATCAAAGTATGACAACTGAAAATTTTACATTCACAGGTTATGAAATTGTCGATCGCATTTACTCAGGCACTCGCACCCTAGTTTATCGAGGTTTCCGTACTAGCGACAAACAGCCAGTCGCCATCAAAGTCTTGTGCAGCAAGTATCCCAGCTTTAGCGAACTCGTGCAATTTCGCAATCAGTATACGATCGCCAAAAACCTCAATTTACCCGGAATCATCGAAACCTACAGCTTAAAAGCTTACCAAAACAGCTATGCGCTGGTAATGGAAGACTTCGGAGGAATCTCTCTGAAGGAATGGAGGGAACAAGCGGAAACTGCGCCGAATTTGAGGGATTTTCTGCAAATGGCGATCGACATCAGCAGTACATTAGATATACTCTGCCGCCACCGCATCATTCACAAAGACATTAAACCCGCCAATATTTTAATTAATCCAGAAACAAAACAACTCAAACTAATTGACTTTAGCATCGCATCTTTGCTGCCCAGGGAAACTCAAACCCTGATGAATCCTAACGTGCTGGAAGGGACACTCGGCTATTTGTCTCCCGAACAAACTGGAAGGATGAATCGCGGCATTGACTACCGCACTGATTTTTACTCTTTGGGCGTGACTTTCTATGAATTGCTGGCGGGAGAATTGCCGTTTCAATCCCACGATGTGATGGAATTGGTGCACTGTCATATTGCCAAGCAACCGCCATCGCTGCATGAAATTAAGCCGGAAATCCCGCAGGTACTCTCGGAGATTGTCAGCAAATTGATGGCCAAAAATGCTGAAAACCGCTATCAGAGCGCCTTAGGACTAAAATTTGATTTAGAATTGTGCTTGAGTCAACTAGAAGAAAGTGGTCAAATTGGAAGTTTTGCCATAGCCCAGAGGGATTTGTGCGATCGCTTTATCATACCAGAGAAGCTCTACGGGAGAGAAACCGAAGTAAAAACCCTACTCGAAGCCTTTGATCGGGTTGCATCCCCCCGAACCTCGGGGGGACAGAGGGGGGTCGAAATGATGTTAGTAGCTGGTTTTTCCGGGATTGGGAAAACAGTTGTAGTTAACGAAGTCCACAAACCAATTGTGCGGCAGCGGGGTTATTTCATCAAAGGGAAATTCGACCAATTTAACCGCAATATTCCATTTTCAGCATTTGTCCAAGCCTTGCGAGATTTAATGGGACAATTGCTATCAGAATCAGACGCTCAATTGCAAACGTGGACAGCTAAAATTCTCTCAGAAGTTGGAGACAACGGACAAGTTTTAATTGAGGTAATTCCCGAACTGGAACTGATTATTGGTGAGCAACCCGCAGCAACAGAACTATCAGGCAGTGCAGCACAAAATCGATTTAACTTATTATTCCAAAAATTTATTGGAGTTTTTACCACCGCAGAGCATCCGCTGGTGGTGTTTTTGGATGATTTGCAGTGGTCAGATTCGGCTTCACTTCAGTTGATCAAACTATTGATGAGTGACAATAGCTATTTACTGATGTTGGGAGCCTATCGAGACAATGAAGTTTCACCCATCCACCCATTTATATTGACCGTAGAAGAAATCAGAAAAGCGAACGCGATCGTTAACACAATTACTCTGGCACCGTTGGCGTTTAATGACACCAATCATCTGGTTGCCGATACATTGAATTGTTCGAGGGAACTGGCTCAACCGCTGACGGAGTTAATCGATCGCAAAACGAAAGGTAATCCCTTTTTTGCGACACAGTTTCTTAAAGCTCTGTATGAAGAGGGCTGCATCATGTTCGATCGCGATCACCGTTATTGGGAATGTGATATTGCCCAAGTGAATGCGCTGGCGCTTACTGATGATGTTGTTGAGTTTATGGCAGTGCAATTGCAGAAATTGCCCTTGGAGACACAACAGGTACTCAAATTAGCGGCTTGTGTGGGTAATCAGTTTGATTTGGGGACGTTGGCGATCGTCTCTGAGCAGTCTCAAACCGATGCCGCAACTGCATTGTGGAAAGCATTGCAAGAGGGCTTAATTCTACCGACGAGCCAAGTCTATAAGTTCTTTCAAGGTACAGAACAGTCAGCTTATCCGGAGTCTGTCAATCCAACGTATCGATTTTTGCACGATCGCATCCAACAAGCCGCCTATTCTCTGATTCCCGATGACCAAAAACAACAGTCACACTGGAAAATTGGTCACTTACTGTTAAAGAATCTGTCTCCGCAGGAACAAGTTGAACAGATTTTTGAGATCGTTAATCAACTGAATTTAGGGAGAACGACGATCTCCAATCCAGTCCAGAAATACCAACTGGCTAAGTTAAATCTGCAAGCTGGACAAAAGGCAAAAGTTTCAGCCGCCTATCAAGCGGCTCAGAATTATTGTGAAATTGGCATTGATTTATTAGCCGCTGAGTCTTGGCAGGTAGACTATGAATTAGCCTACGCCCTACATCGAGATGCCTCAGAAGCCGCTTATCTCTGTGGTAATTTCGACCAAGCAGAAACACTCTATGCGGTCACCCTGACCCAAGCCCAAACACCCCTAGACAAAGCGGTGATTTATCGGGTGCAGATGACTCAATACCAACTTCAGGGTCGCAATAAAGAAGCGATCGCCATTCAACGCCAAAGCCTCCAACTGCTGGGCTGGGGAATGCCCATAGAACCAGAAAGCATCCAAGCCAGCCTCGATGAACAAATTGCTGCGGTCAATCAATTCTTAGAACAGCAAGCAATTGAATCGATTCTTGGTTTGCCAAAGATGACGAATGACACCATTGCAGAAATGTTGAGGATATTACAAATTCTGTTCTATGCAGCATGGCTGGATGGTCAATCTACGTTGGCGCTACTTGCACTAGCTAAGATGACAACTTTGTCGTTACAGCACGGCAACAGCGATATGTCTCCCTTTGGCTATGTGGGTTACGGTCTAATCGCTAATGCCTTACTCAAAGATGCTGCCCAAGCTTATCAATTTGGTAATGTAGTGATACGACTTTGTGAACAATTTGATAATACTGATGTGCGGGGGATGACCAATTTCCTGTTTGCTGCCGATGTGCATAGTTGGAGTCGTCCCCTGCAAGCAGCCGATACCTACTATGACAATGCTTTTAAGTGTGGGATGGATGCTGGGAACTGGCTGACCGTAGGCTTCACGATCATCCAAAGTGGCTCCGATCGGTTGACCTATGGCAAAAACTTGAATGACCTGTATGCGATCGCCCAAACCCATACAGAGTTTCTTCGTCAGATTAAAAGTTTAGAGAATCTCGATGCCCTCACCGTTGGTGTGCTGCAACCCATTCGTCATCTTCTGGGGTTAACAACCACCCCCTTGAGCTTTGATGATGAAGGGTTCAGTGAAGCAGAGTATTTGCAAAAATATCACGACGCGCCCTATCATTTGGCATGGTTTTATTCGGTCAAAATTCGTCATGCTTTCCTGTTCAATCAACAAGCTACCTATCCAAAATTAATTCCTCAACTCCACATCATTGAGGAAACTGTTCCCAGCCATGCCAAAGTGCCGTCCAGTGTCTTTTATGTCATACTCATGCACTTGGCACTGATTGAGATTGCTGACGATGCTGCTGAGCGTCAGTCCCATTGGCAAGCCATCTTACCTCTGGAAGAACGGTTAACCCGTTGGCAGCAAGATTGTCCAGAAAATATTGAGCATAAGTGCCTTTTGATCCAAGCAGAAAAAGCCCGGCTCAACGGGCAAAAATCAGAAGCAATCGATTTGTATGACCAATCTATTGCCCAAGCTCAGACTCACGAGTATGGCTATGAAGCAGCCCTCGCCAACGAACTTGCTGCCAAGTTTTATCTAGACTGGGGTAAAGAAAAAATTGCCCAGGATTATTTGGCAAATGCCTACTACGGTTATGCACGCTGGGGTGCAAAAGCCAAAATTGATGACTTAGAACAACGCTATCCCGAACTTCTTGCTCCCATATTTCAGACCAAACAAAACCGTTCTGCAATCAGCGAAATTCGGCTACAAACCATCAATCAATCCTCAGTTTTACATCAAACCTTCCAAACAACTCAATCTAGCAGCAGTAGTATTTCCGAAGCCCTAGATTTAGACACTATTTTTAAAGCCTCCCAAGCTCTATCGAGTGAAATTGAATTAGAAAAATTGCAGGCGGCACTAATGTCTGTGTTGCTCGAAAATGCCGGGGCTACAAAAGCAGTTCTGCTGTTGGTTAAGCAGGGGAATCTCGCAGTCGAAGCTGTCGCCTCTATCAAGGAAAATGTCATCTCAATGTCTGTGCCGCTGTCAGCTAGTGCAGAGGTTCCTGCTGCTGCGGTTAACTACGTCAAGCGCACTTTGAAAACTGTTGTTTTGGATAATGCAGCAGCACAAAACGATTTTATGGCAGAGCCGTATTTGATGGAGCAAAAACCCAAAAGTCTTCTTTGCGGGCCGATTTTGCATCAAGGTAAATTAATTGGGTTGCTGTATCTAGAAAATAACTTGACTATTGGGGCATTTACTGGCGATCGCACTCAAGTCATCCAAATGTTGTGCGCCCAAGCAGCGATTTCGCTCGAAAATGCCCGCTTGTACCAACAATCTCAAGCTTATGCCCAAAAATTAGAACGATCGCTCTTTGACTTGCAACAAGCCCAGTTACAGCTCGTACAGAGCGAAAAAATGTCCGCCTTGGGCAATCTCGTCGCCGGAGTCGCCCACGAAATCAACAATCCTGTCGGCTTTATTAACGGCAATATTGACGAAGCAACGACTACCATCAAAGATGTGATTAACCACTTGAGATTATATCAAGAAAAGCTGCCAAATCCCGGCAAAGAAATCGAACAAGATGCTGAGGATATTGATTTGGAGTATGCCTTATCAGATTTGCCCAAGATGCTGTCATCAATGAAAGTAGGGTGCGATCGCATTCGCGGCATCAGCACCAGCCTCCGCACCTTCTCCAGGGCTGACAAAGACTACAAAGTTCCCTTTAATATTCATGATGGCATTGACAGTACGCTCTTAATTCTCAAACACCGGCTGAAAGCTAACGAACACCGTCCGGCGATCGAAGTTGTCACCGATTACGGAAATCTGCCTCAAATCGAATGTTTTCCCGGTCAACTGAACCAAGTTTTTATGAATTTGCTCAGCAATGCGATCGATGCCCTAGATGAATCAAATTATGGACGAAGTTTTGCGGCAATTGAAAACAATCCAAATCGGATTACTATTCGCACAATGGTAGAAGGTGAATCTGTGAAAATTGCGATCGCCGATAACGGCAAGGGAATGTCGTCCGAGGTAAAAGAGCGGATTTTCGACCATTTATTTACCACAAAAGCTGTGGGGCAAGGCACGGGATTGGGATTGGCGATCGCCCGTCAAATTATTGTCGAAAAACATGGCGGTAATATCACAGTTAATTCTACTCCAGGACAAAGTACAGAATTTATCATTACCCTTCCCATTTATGCGGGATAATATTTTTGACAAGTTGATGCCTAGAATGTTAAACATCAAGTAAATTACAGCATTTTTCAGGTATGTTCGGGACATACCAGAGGTAGGGACACGGCAATGCCGTGTCCCTACAGGCTATTGAATGTACTTCAGAAACCAGCAATCTACTGCAGATCGCGGATCGAAATGCGTCCTGAAATGTCAAGTCAAAAACCCAGTTTTCCATCGCGTCTGCGTAATTCCCGATCGTTTACAATACCAGCAACCGCAAGTTAAAATATCGATCGAGTTGGGATCTATATAAATTGTTCGGGCGAGGCGATCGAAGATATCGAAGTCGCCGGGGAACTTCAGGATGCAAATGCGACGGCTTTTAGCCGAGAAGTTATCCGCCTTGCTGAAGCTTGCGAACTCAAACAACTGCGGCTCTTCATTACTTGTTATGCTAAAAGTGTCCGTGAAGTTGGCTGAAACCCTTTCTGGTCAATAAGTCTATTCGTTATGGCTATCATTTGAGGTGCTGACTTTCGCGACCATCCACTAGAATCGTTGATTTTACAGGCAATTTATGATGTTTAATTAATAAATTAGCATAAAAGGTAATGAAGAGCCACAACTGCGAACATTTATCCAAAACTACCTCGCTTAATAGAAGCCGAAACCCATGCCATGCCAAACCCAACCGTTTATCTCGATCGTGGATGACAACGCTACTAACTTGTCTGTGTTTTCTGGTGCTTTGAAAACTGCTGGCTATCAAGAACGAAATACCAAATTTTAGAGTATCCTTGAAAAAAATCAAATTAGTAATCCTAGCAACTTGTAAGCGATCGTGACACTCAAAAAGTTAAATTACATTTTTTCTCAAACTTCCAGGCAAGTTTCCCTGCGAACAGTCTTAATTGTGCCTTTTGTACTGCAAATATTTGCTGCTGTAGGATTGGTTAGCTATCTGTCCTTGCGTAACGGGCAGAAAGCTGTTAATGATGTAGCGGCTCAACTGCGAAGCGAAGTTAGCGATCGAGTCAAAATGTATCTGGACAATTATCTAGAGAAACCTTTTCTGATTAACAGGCTGAATGCAGATGCGATTGCTCGCAGGGAATTGAGTTTCGATTTGAAGAAACAGAATCCAAAAGCCGATCGATTACTTTGGCAACAAATGCAGTTTTTTGATTATGTAAGCTGGATTTCTTTGTGTTCGGCGCAAGGAGATTTATTTGGAATTGAGCGGAGGGCTAAAGATAATTCACTGCAATTTTATATGAGTAACAGTAATACAGGCTTTTACCCTTATTTTTCCAAAATAGATGCTCGGGGAAATCGCACGGAAAATCTAGAAAAAAGTACCACAAAATTTAATCCTTATATCCGACCTTGGTTCATTAATGACGAACGGAAAAGAAAGCAGGCTTGGAGTGAAATTTATCCTGAATTTATTAGCCTCCAACCGCAGATAACTGCTATATCGCCTGTTTATAATGATAGCAGAAAAATTCAATATTTTATTGGTACTACTTTTTCGTTAAAAGCTATTAGTCAATTTCTAAATAATCTCAAAATCGGTCGGTCAGGGCAGGTTTTTATTATCGAAAAATCTGGATTTTTAGTAGCAAGTTCAACCAAACAGCAGCTATTTACATTAGAAAATCAAAAGGATGCAAAACCCCAACGCCTTAAAGCATTAGACAGTAAGGATAAGTTAATTAGCGCAACTGCTCAAAGTTTAACCAAAAAATTTGACAATTTGAGTAATATAAAACAGGAACAACAACTAGAATTCACCATCTCTGGTCAGCTACAATTTATTCAAGTTATGCCCTTCCAAGATGATTTTGGACTTGATTGGTTAGTAATTGTAGTAGTTCCAGAAGCAGATTTCATGGAGCAAATTAACTCCAATACTCAGACAACTATACTGTTGTGCATGGCAGCATTAATAGTAGCAACTGGGGTCTGTTTTGTCACTGCTCGATGGGTGACACAACCAATTCGCCGCCTCAATCAAGCATCTAAAGCTATTGCCCGAGGAGATTTAAGTCAGGCTGTAGATTTAGATCGCGCTGATGAATTAGGAGAATTAGCTATCTCATTCAATCAGATGGCAGGACAACTCAAAACCTCTTTCAATGAACTCGAACACCGAGTAGAAGAAAGAACAGCAGAATTAGTAATAGCTAAAGAAAAAGCCGACGTAGCCAATCAGGCAAAAAGCACATTTATTGCCAACATGAGCCACGAATTGCGCTCTCCCCTCAACGCCATTCTAGGCTTTTCTCAAATCATGACTCGCTCTCAAACTCTGCCTCCCGAACATCAAGAAAGTGTCGGCATCATCTCTCGCAGTGGCGAACACCTGCTCACCCTAATTAACAACGTCCTCGATCTGTCTAAAATCGAAGCAGGCAAAACCACTCTCAACCAAAAAAACTTCGACTTGCATCGGCTACTTGAGGACATACACGATATGTTTGAAATGAAGGCAGAAGAGAAAGGTTTGCAGTTACTCATGGAATCAGCACCCCATCTACCTCGCTACGTCCGTACCGATGACGTGAAATTGCGTCAAGTGCTGATTAACATCATTAACAACGCCATCAAATTTACTCAAGAAGGAGGTATTTCCGTCAGAGTAACCGTTAAAGAAACTGCCGACAAAACCCACACCATACATTTTGAAATCGAAGATTCAGGAGCCGGGATTGGGCCTGAAGAAATTGGGAATTTGTTTGAAGCTTTCACGCAAACAGAAACCGGAAAACAAGCTCAAGAAGGTACGGGTTTGGGCTTGCCTATCAGCAGCCAATTCGTGCGTCTCATGGGGGGAGATATTACAGTAAAAAGTGTAGTAGAACAAGGCACGAATTTCCTGTTTGATATTCAACTTACTGAGGTAGAAGCCAGCGATATTGTCGCCCAGCAACCGACTCGGCGCATCATAGCTCTAGAGCCAAATCAACCGCGATATCGGATTCTGATTGTGGACGACAAACCGACAAACCGTCAGTTATTAATTAAACTGCTATCTCCCTTGGGATTTGAACTTCAGGAAGCCTGTAACGGACAAGAAGCAGTGGCTATTTGGCAGGAGTGGGAGCCACATTTAATTTGGATGGATATGCGGATGCCTGTGATCGATGGTTACACGGCGACTAAAACAATTAAATCTTACACTAAAGGTCAAGCAACGGCAATTATTGCTTTAACTGCTAGCGTATTAGAAGAAGAGAGAGCCGTGGTACTAGCGGCGGGTTGCGATGATTTCTTGAGAAAACCGTTTCGAGAGCAAGAAATATTTATTGCCATGAATAAGCAGATAGGAGTGAAATATGTTTATGAAGATTTAAGTCATGAAAATGAGAAAATAAAAACTCCCAAAGTAATTTTAAATGTAGAGACGCTGGCAGAAATTCCCAGGGATATATTAGCTCAACTACAAGAGGCAGTGATGTTTTCAGATGAGGAGTTGATGGCTGAGTTGGTGCAACAAATAGCTAATCGCGATCGGTTTTTAGCTGAGGAACTCGGGAAGAGTTTGCATAACTTTGAATATGAGAAGATTTTGAACTTAATTGCGGCTGCTATATCCTAAAAGGAGTAAAATATGAACGAGAGTAAAGGTCAAATTTTTATTATTGATGATACACCCGCCAATTTACATCTGCTTGTCAATCTTCTCAAGGAAAAGGGCTACCTGACGCGAGCATTTCCCAGCGGCAAGTTAGCTTTAGCAGTTATTGAACAATCATCTCCTAGTTTGATTTTGCTGGATATTCAAATGCCACAAATGGATGGCTACGAAGTTTGTCAACATCTCAAAGCTAACGAATCAACTGCCGATATTCCGGTGATTTTCATCAGTGCTTTGGATGAAATGATGGATAAGGTGAAAGCTTTTAGTGTAGGTGGAGTGGACTACATCACGAAACCATTTCAAGCAGAGGAAGTTTTAGCTCGGATTTCTACTCATTTAGAACTCAGTCGCTTACAAAAACTATTGAAACAGGAAAATTCTCTACAAGCTCAACAACTAGCCGAACAGAATCGCCAACTCCAGTCGATGAATCAGGCATTAGAGCAAGCTAATCAAGAATTGAAACAACAATACGATCGACTTCACTCTGCTCAATTACAATTGGTACAAAGCGAAAAAATGTCAGCTTTGGGTAACTTGGTGGCTGGGGTTGCCCACGAAATTAACAATCCGGTTGGCTTTATTAGCGGCAACATTCAACACGCTTTAGACTACATCAAAGATTTGTTTGGCTTGCTCGATTTAGTCAAGCAAGAATCTGGTAGTTTCAGCGAGGCAATTCAAGAAGAAATAGCAGCGATCGATCTTGAATACATCCGCGAAGATTTACCGAAGTTAATTGATTCAATGCGAGAAGGAGCGCACCGGATTAAAGACATTAGCACGAGCTTGCGGACATTTTCTCGTGCCGATAGCGAGCTCCCCATTCCTTTCAACCTTCATGAAGGTATTGATAGCACTATTTTAATTTTAAAACATCGCCTCAAAGCGTCGGAAAATCGCCCGGAAATAGCAGTTGTTAAAAAATACGGTAAAATTCCTATGGTAGAATGCTATGCCGGACAGTTAAACCAGGTATTTATGAATATTTTGGCAAATGCGATCGAGGCTCTGGATGAATCAAATTTCGGACGCAGTTATGCCGATATTCAACTGGCTCCCAATCGAATTGTCATTACTACCTCTTTAGAAGATAAGAGCGTCAAAATTACGATCGCCGATAACGGCAAGGGAATGTCGTCCGAGGTAAAAAATCGCATCTTCGACCACCTGTTTACCACTAAGGGAGTGGGTAAAGGGACGGGGTTGGGATTGGCGATCGCCCGTCAAATCGTGGTCGAGACCCACGGCGGTACAATTGAGGTGAATTCCTATCTGGGAAAGGGGACTGAATTTGCGATCGTGTTACCTGTTAGCCAAGAAAGTCATTAGTCATTGGTCATTGGTCAGAAGTGCGATCGTCCCCCCCGAGCGAACATTCGTCATTCTTGACGATCGCGATTTTAAGCTCTTCTGCTTTGCGATTGGACTTTAAGTGCGAACGATCGAACCTATTTGCCACCACTCCAGACACTGGCAAAATTTCCGGCACTCCTGCGCCAGATTGCCAAAATCTCAACTATGCTAACGTAGGCGAGCAGCAATCCCTTGTCACGAAGGCGATTGACATACTTTAAACAATTTATTTTATTGAGGAGCGGTGTATCCCCTATGGCAAACCTGATCGGCATGGACAGCAACGACTTTATTCTAGGTACTCCGCAGGGCGATCGAATTCGCGGCTTAGATGGCGATGACACACTGCTGGGCGCGAATGGAGATGATACCGTAGAGGGCGACGCAGGCAAGGATCAGCTTCTCGGAGGCGATGGAGCAGATTCGCTGCTTGGGGGTGAAGGAAATGACGAGCTCATTGGCAACCAAGGCCGCGATTTTCTTTCCGGTGGCAATGGGGACGACTCGGTTCGCGGCGGTTTGGGTAACGATACTCTCGATGGCAACGACGGGTTAGACAGCTTGTTGGGAGATGCAGGGGACGACTTGGTTCGTGGTAACGGAGGCAATGATGTGATTGCCGGGGGTACTGGCAACGATACCCTCAGAGGGAATGACGGCGACGATTCCGTGTTCGGAAATAGTGATGATGACTATCTCTACGGGGATTTTGGGAACGATTCTCTCAACGGCGGTAGCGGGCGAGATCAACTGTTTGGCCTTGATGGCAACGACTATTTGGCCGGCAGTGACGGTGACGATACTTTGTATGGCAATGCTGGCAGAGATTCGCTCTTGGGAGAATCCGGCAACGACCAACTATTCGGCGGCAAGGCTGACGATACACTTTCTGGTGGCAGCGGTTTGGATACCATTCGCGGCGATCAAGGTGACGACTGCCTCATGGGAGATGAAGGTAATGATTTCCTATTTGGTGGCAAAGGTAATGATGTTCTCGACGGCGGTTTTGGCGATGATTCTTTGGCCGGAGGTCTGGGCGACGATACAATTTTGGGTAGTTTTGGCAATGACAATTTATTTGGGGCAGAGGGTAATGATTCTCTGGTTGGAGGTGAGGGTTCCGATACTCTAACTGGCGGTAGCGGCAGTGATATTTTTGGATTGGGAGCCGGCCCGGGAAGTTTGGTTTTAATTACTGATTACAATGAGGCTGAGGATTTCTTTGGGCTGCCGAGCAGTTTATCTTTCAGTCAATTGCAAGTTCGCCAAGGTAATGGTGCCAATCTCAGAGATACGGTAATTACGATCGACGGGAAGCTGTTAGCAATTTTGGTCAACACTCCGTCGGCGCTGATCGATGCCACTGATTTTATCAGTGTGAGTGGGACGTTTTCCCCCAGGCCGACGACTACGACGACTACGACTACGACTACTACGACTACTACGGGAACGGAAACGACTCCAACGCCGACGATTACGACTCCAACTCCGACGATTACGACTCCAACTCCGACGATTACGACTCCAACTCCGACGACTACGACTCCAACTCCGACGACTACGACTCCAACTCCGACGAACTCCAACTCCGACGACTACGACTCCAACTCCGACGACTACGACTCCAACTCCGACGACTACGACTCCAACTCCGACGACTACGACTCCAACTCCGACGGTTTCGAGGATTCCGACTGCGCCGACTGTTACCGTACCTGATTCAATGGTGTCTATTAAGTCGATCGCCCCGACGCCTACTCCAGGACTTTTGCCGATGCCCGGCCAGATGCCGGTATTTCCTGCGATGCTGCCGAGTCCGATACCCGTACCTCCTACACCTTTCGGGTTCTAGGTGCAACAGCGCCCTTCTGTGATGAGTTTTGAGTTAATGTCAACGTCACAAACTCAAAACTCATCACTATTTAAGGTCTTCCTCAGTCCCGGCCGAGTCATTTTCAGACTTGGCCGGATCATCTTCTAGTGGAGATAATTGTTGGGCGTACCCCAAGATCGATCGAAGTTTCATACGCTGGATGTAAGGCCAGCCGCCATTGGCTTCAATATTCCTGAGCAGTTTGTAAACTGCTTGGCGGTTGTCGGGAAAAGATGCTTGGAACAAACCGTCCCGAATTTCCTGGTGCGAAGCTTCCAGGGCCCGCAGCAGGGTCAAAAGCAGCACACTGTCTCCCTGACAACTTTCGGCTAAAGTCCGAATCGCCTCTGTCAGCGATTGCAGTTGAGACTGCAACTTTTCTGACTCTAAATTTTTGCCGTTGTCCATACCGCTGCTTCCTTTGAAATCTACAAGGCGTTTGTCCCCAGCCTTTTGGTGAGCCGACTAATCGAGCTAGTGGCGATCGCCATTCGGGGCCAATAAGCAACGTAACTTAAGTGGGTTGACGATCGCAAGATTTATTTCCAATCCAAGTCAGGAAAAGAGCACAACCCGTCGTACCATGTGTATTGGGCTGCGATCCGAACATGATTGAGAAATCATAAGTTCTTGCTTATTTTCACCGCACTAGCTCGATTTTTTGAGTGAAAGCCAGTGTCGGTGAAGCAAGCGATCTGGATCTAAATGCTGCTATGGCGCTGGCCTAGCCTGCCGGCGGGCAATTATATTTTGCTCGAACTAGGGCTTTTTCTTAATATAATCCGATGTTGGATATTGAGGTTGGAAATGAAATATCGTGCTTTAATTGTTGCACTTTTAGCATTTTGCATGAGTGCGCTGGTTGCTTGTTCTTCTGCTCCTACTGATACGACGGTGGCGACTACCGAGTTGCTCACCTACGACGAGATTAGAGGTACAGGATTGGCCAATAACTGCCCTAGCTTGGCAGAAACTTCTCGGGGATCGATCCCCATTGAAGCGGGTGGCACCTATAAACTGGCTGGTATGTGTTTGCAGCCCACAACTTACTTTGTGAAGGAAGAAGCAGCCAACAAACGCCAAGAGGCAGAATTTGTGCCTGGTAAATTGTTGACACGGTTCACGTCGAGCATTGACCAAGTTCAAGGTACGCTCAAGGTTGGTAATGACGGTACTCTGACTTTTACAGAAGAGGACGGCTTGGACTTTCAAGCAATTACAGTTCAGTTACCGGGTGGAGAGCAAGTACCTTTCTTGTTCACCATTAAAGAGTTAGTGGCTACTTCCGATCCGGGAGTCGTTGCGCTCAATACTTCTACCGATTTTCAAGGGGAATTTAACGTTCCTTCTTACCGCAGCGCAGGCTTTTTAGATCCTAAAGGTCGCGGTGTATCGACGGGCTACGACAATGCTGTCGCGTTGCCGGCTACTGACAATTCCAAGCTGAAACGCTCTAATGTTAAGTTAGCTGACACCCGTACCAAGGCTGGCAAAATTTCTCTCCAAATTGCTAAGGTCAACAGCGCTACTGGCGAAATTGGGGGGATTTTTGAAAGCGTGCAGCCTTCTGATACTGATTTGGGAGCTAGACCTGCTCTGGACGTGAAAATTCGTGGTTTGTTTTACGCTCGGATTGAGCCTTCTGTTTCGTAAAATTGTCTTTCTGGATCGATCCTCTGCGAGGGCTTCGCCAACGAACTTGAGCAGTTTTTTGTCCTAAAGCTACTGCTCGCCTTTCATTAGTCAACAGTCTTTAGAAAGATAACTGAAGACTGTTGACTAATGACTAAATCTATGCTTAAAGTGTTATTGAGTTGCCAGTTATTAAATTAGGATTTTTGATTAATTGAAGTATTGCGTTTAAACAAATTTGCCACTACAATATGGTGTGAAAAATAAACATCATTCAATTGACAGTTGACAGTTGACAGTTGACAGTTGACAGTTGACAGTTTAAGAGCGACCTCTACCTAGAAGTAAGAGGATTGGAGTAATGAATAGTCTGATTTTAATTTCTCCCGATTAGGCGGGCGGGCTTTCAACCAATTCTTTCTGGTAAAATACGGATTTTGCTGAACACTTCTGGGATGACCCCGACCAAAAACGGAAGCCCTGACGATCGCTTAAAGTCGATCGCCAAATTTTAGACCCAAATAGAAGCTCCTAAATTAATCTGTGGAGTAAATTTAAAATCTAAAATTTAAAATTGACTAATTCCCTCAAATCCATGCACAGTCCCAAATTTTGACTGGTGTGTCTGCTGTCACAGATATATAAGTGCTAGGATTACACCACAGCAAGATTAATTTTTTTAGACTAGATTAAAAACTAGGTCTAAAGCAACATCAGTCCCCTGCTCTACCAACCTTTATGCAACCATGTCTACCACAATCCCCAACGAGCTAAAAAGCGAAAATTTGCAATTGTTGCGCGAGTACCAACATTCTGGCTCGAATGAAGTCCGCAATCAGTTAGTTCAACTGAATATTGGACTGGTGCGAAAAGAAGTTTACCACTGGATCAATCAGTGCGGTGAAAGCTACGATGATTTGCAGCAAGTTGGGTGTATTGGGTTGATTAGGGCGATCGAGCGATTTGATATCTCGAAGGGACACGCTTTTAGTTCCTTTGCAATTCCCTACATTCGCGGCGAAATTCAACACTACTTGCGGGACAAAAGCCCTTCTGTGCGAGTTCCCCGCCACTGGTTGGCCCTGGAACGCAAGTCTGTCGCAGCGATCAAGGATTTGCAGGTACAGTTCAACCGCAAACCTACGGATGCTGAAGTAGCAGCAGTGCTTGAGGTTTCTGTGGCAGAATGGCAAGAAATTAAGTTAGCGCATCTCAACCGATCGCCTTTAAGTTTAGACGCGCCAGTGCAAGATGAAGATGAGGGCGCGACTTGTCTGGGAGAATTGGTGCCCGATAGCAAGTATCGGAGTTTTCAGTTGGCGCAAGAGGATCAAATTCGCGTACAGCAAGCTTTGGCGATGTTGGAACAACGGACTCGGGAGATATTGGAGTTTGTTTTTCTGTACGATTTGACGCAGAAGGAAACGGCCGAACGCTTGGGTATCAGCGCGGTGACTGTTTCTCGGCGAGTCAAGAAGGGACTGGATTTGCTAAAGGAAATTATGACCAAACAGCTTTAGACAGTTGACAGTTGACAGTTGACAGTTGACAGTTGAGAGGAAAGCAGTTACTACTAATGACTACTGACTAATGATAAGGTTCGCGAGCGGGGACGCTCGCACTAATGACTGCTGACAACCGCCAACAGCCAACTGACTACTGCCAACTAACAAATGACAACTGACTAATTTTTAGATGCTTCGGACAAATTTATCGAGCCTTTCTACAGCTTTTTTAATTGTGCCTAAATCGGTGGCATAAGACAAGCGAATGTGGTCGTCTGCACCAAACGCAATCCCTGGAATAACTGCTACTTGATGCTGTTCTAAGAAAGCATCACAAAATTGCAGAGAAGTCATTCCAGTTTTGCTGATATTGACAAACATATAGAAAGCGCCGTCTGGTTTGATGCAGCTAATTCCAGGGATCGCCTCAAGCAATTCAAATATTACTTCACGCCGATCGGCAAAAGCTAACCGCATTTTTTCCACAGACTCTTGGCTGCTTTCCAAAGCTGCGATCGCGCCGTACTGTGCAAAAGTACACACGTTTGAGGTACTGTGTCCTTGAATGGTGCTGGTGGCTTTAATTAATTCGATCGGCCCGGCCAAATAGCCAATCCGCCAGCCTGTCATTGAGTAACCTTTTGCAAAACCGCTGCTAATGATGGTGCGATCGAAGATTTCTTTGCCCAGGGAACCGATGCTGACGTGTTTGGCGCCGTCATATATAATTTTTTCGTAAATCTCGTCAGAAACGACTAAAATATCTCGATCGACTATCACCTGGGCCAGCGCTTTAATTTCCGCTGGAGTGTACACCATTCCCGTCGGGTTAGAAGGCGTATTCAGCACGAATAACTTGGTTTTGGGAGTAATCGCTGCACTCAGTTGTTCCGGTGTAATTTTATATCCTGTAGAAGCATCTGTCCGTACAATTACGGGCTTACCGCTGGCGAGTTTGACCATTTCTGGATAGCTGAGCCAGTAGGGAGCCGGAATAATTACTTCATCTCCAGGCTCGATCAGAGCCATCATCAGATTGTAGAGGGAGTGCTTGCCGCCGTTGGTGACAATGATATTTTCCGGTTGATAGTGGAGATTGTTGTCGTTGCGGAGTTTGCGGGCGATCGCAGCTTTCAACTGCGCTTCCCCAGCCACCGGGCCGTACTTAGTCTTCCCCGCATCCAAAGCTTGCTTTGCCGCCGCTTTAATGTGTTCGGGGGTATCAAAGTCGGGTTCTCCGGTGCTCAAACTACATACATCAATCCCTTCGGCCCTCATAGCTTTTGCCTTAGCTGCGATCGCCAAGGTTATGGAAGGAGGAACCTCACCCACTCGTGCTGCCAACTTGATCATTGGATTTTAGATATTATATTTTTGACTTTAGATCATAGGTTGACAAATCTTGATATTCAACCCTGTCGTTAGGAAATTATGACATTTGTTTACATATAGTGAATCTAAAATCTAAAATCTAAAATTTAAAATCGATTGACGTTATGATTGTAGCATTTTTGATGCCTCGTTACCCTCAACGCCGATCTGCAAGCTTATGGATCTCAAATCTCTGATTCGCGACATTCCTGATTTCCCCAAGCCGGGAATTATGTTTCGAGACATTACAACTTTGCTCTGCAACCCGCAAGGACTGAGCTACACTATTGACAGTTTAGCTGAAAAATGCTCTGAAATGTCTGCTGACTATGTGGTGGGCATGGAATCGCGGGGCTTTATCTTTGGCACGCCTTTGGCTTATAAAATGGGAGTGGGCTTTATTCCTGTCCGCAAACCGGGAAAACTGCCTGGAGAAGTTCTTTTTGCTGAGTACGAGTTGGAGTACGGTGTCGATCGACTGGAAATGCACCGAGATGCGATGAAATCCGGCAGCCGGGTGCTGGTTGTGGACGATTTGATCGCCACTGGCGGAACAGCGGCCGCGACGGCTAATTTGTTGCAGCAAGCGGGCTGCGAGCTTGTCGGTTTTGCTTTTGTGATTGAATTGCTGGCTTTGGGCGGGAGGCAGAAATTGCCGGATGTGCCGATCGTCTCGCTAGTCGAATATTAGTCAGTAGTCAGTTGACAGTTGACAGTTGACAGTTGTCAGTTGTCAGTTGTCAATTGTCAATTGTCCGATCAATTGACCGTAATAAAAGAGGTTTGTAGTGAGGACTTTAGTCCGCATTCTTAAACCCGCAAGCCACGACTTCTGTCATTACTGCAAACATATAGGGATCGTATGAGCTGCGATCGATGCTTCACAAACAATTAATCAATCAAAAATCCCAAATTCTCAATCTAAAATCTAAAATCTAAAATCTAAAATGGTATGACTTCTATTAAATCTAATCGAAACTGGCGAATGTTGAATTCTTTATTTGGCAGCGAGACATTTACTTATGTTGTCAAACGACTGTTGCAGGCACTTTTAACCCTATTCTTAGCATCGGCTCTGTGTTTTGCAATTATTGAGCTCGCACCAGGAAATTACTTAGATACTTTGAGTCAAAATCCGAAGATTTCGCCGGAAACACTCAAGCAACTCGAACAGCAATTCGGCTTGGATAAACCAGCGATTGTGCAGTATGGGCTGTGGCTGAAACAAATTCTGACACAGGGGAATTTTGGCACGAGCTTTGTGTATCAGCGATCCGTAGCGTCGCTGCTGTGGGAAAGAGTACCGGCGACGTTGTTGATGGCGATCGCATCTTTGATTGTAACTTGGGCGATCGCACTGCCTTTGGGAATTGTCGCGGCCGTTAATCAGAATAAAACTGTCGATCGGGTTTTGCAAGTAGTCAGCTACACGGGCCAGGGTTTTCCCAGCTTTATCACAGCTTTGCTGCTGCTATTTTTTGCTCAAAATACTTCGCCCCTTTTCCCAGTCGGAGGAATGACAAGCATCGATCATGCAGACTTACCGTGGTGGGGTCAAATCCTCGATTATTGCTGGCACTTAATTTTGCCAACAGTCGCCCTCAGCGTCACAGGTTTTGCTGGCTTACAAAGATTGATGCGCGGACAATTGTTAGACGTGCTGCGTCAAGATTATATCCGAACTGCACGGGCTAAAGGTTTGCCGGACAATCGAGTAATTTACATTCACGCTCTGCGGAATGCGATTAATCCGTTGGTGACGTTATTAGGTTTTGAGTTTGCTAGTTTGTTGAGCGGTGCGTTTATTGCGGAATTTTTCTTTAATTGGCCTGGTTTGGGTAAGCTGACTTTGGAAGCGGTGAACAATCAAGACTTGTATTTGGTAATGGCGAGTTTGATGATGGGCGCTACGATGTTGATTGTTGGTAATTTGTTTGCGGATTTGTTGCTGAAGGCGATCGATCCGAGGATTAAATTGGAAGATTTGAAGTGATAGAATCATATTTGACTATAAATTTGATTCTCGTTAAATTCTGTTGTGACACAATCATTTTCAAATAATGTTCCTAGCCCTCGCTTTTCCAATCAGTCCCCCGCGACGCTAAATGATGAACTTCGATCGGCAGATGAGTTAGGCATCAGGCCCATTAAAGTGGGGGAAGCAGGATTTGACGATATAATTAATGAAGGGACTGTCAAATGGGCAGTGACAACAAACCCAGAACTCCTTGTAATTCCGAAATTTTTAGATGTTAACAATGAAATTTACCATACGGTTATAACTCGCGGTCAGCCTGTTTTGGCTGCGGGAGAAGCCGAGATAGTCGGCAGCAACGGTTTATATATTTTGCTAACAATCAGCAATCACAGCGGGCATTTTAGACCCAATTCAGAGAGCTTAGAAGTAGGAATTACAGCCTTTAGGCAGCAAGGAGTTGATACAAGTAATGCTGATATCGAATATGTGGAGTAGATAAATTATGACTCAATCTCCTACGACAATATCCCTCGATCGCATTCTCGAACAAAATGCCGAATCTGTACTGATTTGGGTGAAAAACATATTTTCAGGTCAAACCACCCAACCACAAGGGTTTAACTGGCTATTATTAGCCGATGTTTCCTCCGCTAAGGCTCGAAAAGGTGAAAATGGTTCTGGTTTGTGCGATCGCAAATGGGCAGAAGTCGCGATCGCAATTTACGATCTTCTAGCCGATGATGCCGATCGCAAAAAACCAGGTAGTGGCGAGTCTTTTACGATTTCCTCAATGATGTTGCGGGCTGCGGCGATCGAAAAACAGGAAGTAATTTCCGATGATTCTGTTCTCGATGTTAACTTAATTTTAGAATGGTTTTGGGATAACATCAAAGAGTCGCAGGAAGATGTCGAAAAAAAGGTTGCTAATTGGAAAACGCTACCTATTGCAGAAATTCGCGAGTTAAGAAAACTTAAAAATCGATTGAAAGTTATTGCAGCACTTTCTGAGAGTGATAAATATGTTTTAGATGAAAAACTCAACACTTGGCTTTTCCTGCGCGATAAATTACCATAAAAGTGCGATCGCACCATCACCGAACAACTTCTCATTGCACCAGCCATAATACGAACAGTTAATGGTATTCCATGCCCCATTCCCGATGCCCCATTCCCCATATCGGAGTTTTTTATGTCAGAAAAACAACCAAACGAGCCAATTAGTTTTAGTCGCTTTGCCGACTGGTGCAGGCATATTGACAGTCTTTCAGAAGGAGCAAAGCACACAGTTGAAGTGTTGTTAGAAAAGGCTGGCACTGATGACGCTGAAGCAGCGGAGCAGATACTTTCAAGCATGACAACACTGAATCTCAGCAGCAATAGAATTACCGACATCAGCTTCCTCGGCTCGCTCACCAATCTGACAACACTGTATCTCGGCGACAATCAAATTACCGACATCAGCTTCCTCGGCTCGCTCACCAATCTGACAACACTGTATCTCGACAACAATCAAATTACCGACATCAGCTTCCTCGGCTCGCTCACCAATCTGACAACACTCGATCTCGACAGCAATCAAATTACCGACATCAGCTTCCTCGGCTCGCTCACCAATCTGACAGCACTCGATCTCAAGGGCAATAAAATTCGCGACATCAGCTTCGCTCGCTCACCAATCTGACAACACTCGATCTCGGCGACAATAAAATTAGCGACATCAGCTTCCTCGGCTCGCTCACCAATCTGACAACACTCGATCTCGACAGCAATCGAATTACCGACATCAGCTTACTCGGCTCGCTTACCAATCTGACAGCACTGAATCTTGAAAACAATCAAATTACCGACATCAGCGCCTTGCGATCGCTCACCAATCAGACAACACTTAATCTGGACAACAATGAAATTACCGTTCTGTGCGTGCTAGGCGAACTCGCACAGAAACGTCTTACTCTCTCAACTACGCCAATTGATGCTCAAAAAGCCACAGCAGCCATCAAAGTTGCTTATGCCGCTATTGGTCTAGAAGAACCCGAAGTTATTATTTGCAGCAGTCTCCGCGACGTTTGTCCCCAAATCTTCAACAGGCTCAAACCCGACCATTCACAAAAATGCTCAGACGAATACAGCAATAGATTGGGGAAAAATCTAGACCTGAAATGGATACCCGCTGTGGGAGAATTTGCAAGTTCGGATCTGTGGGAGTATGAGCTCGATCACATGGTAATCGAGCCCGAAGCCGACAGCACACTGAGTTCGGTAATGTACAAATTGGTTGACAGCTATGTGCGATCGAAACAAACGATATGGAATGTTTTTTCCAATAATTTGTTCGGTTTTAATTGCCCTGAAACCCCCACGACTTTGTTTAAAGAAATCTATTTGACTGAATTGTATATATCTTCAGGCGTCAATATTTCCCAAAAGGCACAAGAAATACTTCGCTGCCAAAAGCTGCTTTTCGAGCATTGCGGTTTTATATTTCCCTTTGAAAAGATTTGCGCGGTGTGCGATCGCCCCCGCCACCTGCGCTTTGACAGTGAAAACCGCTTGCACGCTGAAGCAGAACCTGCGATCGAGTTTGCGGATGGATGGAATTTTTACTATTATCACGGTGTCAGATTGCCGGAACAATACGGTCAAGTGCATCCCAATTTGTGGAAAGCAGAATGGCTTTTATCTGAAGACAATGCCGAAGTTCGGCGAGTGTTAATTGAAGCAATTGGTTACGATCGCATTTGTCAAGAGTTGGCAGCAGAACAAATAGATAGTTGGCAGGAATATGCACTATTAAAAATAGATAATGCGGATGTCGAGCCGATTTATTTGTTAAAAATGACTTGTCCGAGCACGGAATTCATTCATGCTTTGAGAGTACCGCCAAATGTGACATCTGCTAGGGAGGCAATTCGCTGGGTAAATGGGGGTATCGATCCAGAGGAATTTTCCGTGCAGACTTAATCTATAACAAGTCTAAATCATTCATGCAGATTTGTAGGGGTAGTGCCCCGTGCCTACCCCAACTGGACAACTGGGGGATTGCCCCTGCCTTTTATTATGCCAAATCCCCATATATAATCCACTTTATACCGATCGATAGTTGTCGCTGCTACACAAATAAAATTCACCTTCAGAGGCTTTAAGATTAAAATTGAAAAATAATTTCTGACTGTACAGATCCAAAATTAGAGATTCAGCGTATATCACTAATGAACGCAGTACAAGATTTCATAAGTTCACAGCGCTAAAAACTTAAGCTTGGCAGCTTACAGTTGCGTTGTACTTGTCATGACTATACTGCAAACTATCAAATAACGCGCTTTTATAGCCTAAAAAAATTCGGTAATATTAGCGCGTACTGCGAATTAGCGATTTTTTGTACTGAAAATCCCGCTGCTTTTAGGCACTGGGAATGTCAAATTTAGATGTGCAATATATCATGGCAGACATTAGAGGTACTATACAAGCAGACTCGCTCCCAGGCACTGCTGAAGATGATGTTATTTTTGGTTTTACGGGCAATGACGTAATTGCTGGCAATTCTGGAAATGATAGCATTTTTGGTGGAAAAGATGGCGATTCGATTGATGGGAGTTCTGGAAGAGATTCTCTGTTTGGAGATTTAGGCAGCGACAGTGTTAACGGCGGTGAAGATAACGATTTTGTATTTGGTGGCAAGAATAATGATTTGATTTTTGGCAACTCTGGCAATGATGTTTTGTCGGGAGATAGAGATACTGATATCCTGATCGGCGGAGATGGTGGTGATGTATTTGTTTTGAGTCGCTATGCTGCTGCCGATCCTTTCCTTACCAGCGGTGGTGTTAATTTAGGAAATGCTGATGCGATCGCCGATTTTGCAAACGGTACAGATTTAATCGGTTTGGCGGGCGGACTCTCTTTTGGCGACTTGAATATTCTGGAAGCCGGAAATGATACTGTGATTCAAGACCGGGTAACAGGAGAATTTCTCGCTACTCTCAGAGGTGTGAATCGAAGTGCGATCGACCAAACAGATTTCACTACTAATATTAGCAGCATTCTTCCCAATCCCCCGCCTCCAGCGCTGACAACGGCTTATGCTTTAACTCCCGATAATCGGATTGTCGGTTTTAGCCTTGCTAATCCGGGAAGTGTCATCTCAGATTTGCCTGTGACTGGATTGCAAGCGGGAGAAAGTTTGCTGGGAATTGATTACCGGCCCGCTAATGGCGTGCTTTACGGTGTGGGTTCTAGCAATCGCTTGTATACTGTCAATCCGAAAACGGGGGAAGCAAATTCAGTCGGTAGCGGGCAGTTTGCGGTTCCCCTAACTCAAGGCGCTGTGGGTTTTGATTTCAATCCGACAGTCGATCGCATTCGGTTTGTCAATCAAGCGGGTCAAAACGGTCGCCTCAATCCAGATACCGGGGCAATAGTAGATTCTGACACATTAACTGGGGGAATTCAACTCGATCGCAATTTAGTGTATGCCACGGGCGATCGCAATTTTGGCACAACTCCGGGGGCGGCTGCGGCTGCCTATGTGAATAACTTTGCGGGTGCAACTTCAACGACGCTATTCGTAATTGACAGCAATTCAGATGTTTTGGTGAGACAAGATCCGCCGAATAATGGAGTGTTAAATACGATCGGATCTTTGGGAGTTGATGCAACTAGCATTCTCGGCTTTGATATCAGAAGTATTGGCGGCCGCGATGTCGCAGTGGCCGCGCTAGAAGTCGGGGGAATTTCGGGCTTGTACAACATTAATTTAAGTACCGGTCAAGCTTCTTTTACTGGTAGAATTGCCGACGGAAGACAGATTAACGGTTTGGCATTGCCTTTGCCTACAGCTTACGCCTTAACTGTCAGAAATGGCGCCGAAAGAATCGTCGGTTTTAACGAAGCGGCACCGCGGACTTTACTCAGCGACACAGCAGTAACGGGATTGCAGCCGGGAGAAAGTTTGCTGGGAATTGATTTTCGTCCTGCTAACGGTTTGCTTTACGGTTTAGGTAGTAGCAATCGATTGTACGCGATCGATCCGGTGACTGGGGCTGCAAGTCAACTCGGTAGCGGACAATTCGCCGTACCGCTGACTCCGGGGGCTGCCGGTTTAGATTTCAATCCCACAGTCGATCGAATTCGGTTTGTCAATCAAGCGGGAGAAAACGGTCGGATTAACCCAGATACGGGGGCAATTGTCGATTTTGACACGTTAACCGGAGGAATTCAACTCGATCGCAATTTGACTTATGCGACGGGCGATCGTAATTTTGGCACAACTCCGGGGGCGGCTGCGGCTGCCTATGTGAATAACTTTGCGGGTGCAACTTCGACAACTCTGTTTGTAATTGACAGCAATTTGGATGTTTTGGTGAGACAAGATCCGCCGAATAATGGAGTATTAAATACGATCGGATCTTTAGGGATTGATGCTTCTAGCGTTCTCGGCTTTGATATCAGGAGTGTCGGCGGTAACGAGACAGCTTTGGCTGCGATCGATGTTGGCGGAGTTTCGAGTTTGTACAATATTAATCTGACAACCGGTCAAGCTTCCATTGTCGGTCAAATTGGCGACGGGCGATCGATTAAAGGTTTGGCACTGACCTTAATTTAAATGCTAGATTAAAAGCGATTTTAGATTGACTTTAGGGCAATCTAAAATCGACTTGTATTGCATTTATTCGCTCTCATATCTGGAAAACATCTGCGTCGATCTACCTGGAATCTCCAGTTTCGCGATCGTTCAAAGATTTATGCAATGCAAGTCTAATCGTTTGGGCAATTCCCAATTCCCAATTCCCAATTCCCAATTTGATGTAACATATTATTTTGACAATAAAGATAAGATGTTATCCCAAGTTTTTTACTTACTGCGTTCTCGTGCTGACGGCAAATATATCAGCGCTTGTCCCAATCCAGATTCGGCGGTGAGTTACCTGCTGATGTTTCGCGAAGACTATGATGCTTTGAGTTATCTGAATGCCCACGCTGCTGATGTTGCCGATCGATTTGGGGTAGAATCGATTTCCGGTTCTCAGGTGAAAACGCTGCTTCAGCGTTGGGGATTCAACGGTGTGGGGGTTGTTCAAGACCCGCTGTTACCGAATATTGAGTTTTTATTGACAAAGAATTGACAATTGACAAGATTTGCGCTTCACCCGTTTTCTAGCAGAAATCGGGTTTTTTGCTGAAGTTTTGAGGCGATCGCCCGATCGACCTTCCCGAGTCCGAAGCCCCATATTTAGTGCAAATTGTCAAATTTGTCAAGGTTTTACCCTAAATCTGAATCCTGTTGTATATTCATAGTCTGTTGATATATTCCGACACGTCAGTACACAACCTATGGTTCGAGAATTAGAGCGATCGAGTGCCCGCGAGAAACGCAACCTGTCCGATTTCCCCGAAACAGCACCCGCAGCCAATCCAGTATTTTTCAGGACATACAGCCGTCGTACCGACACGGGAAGGGAGACTTGGGCCGATGTGTGCGATCGAACCGTCAAGGGCTTGGCATCGCTCGGAAACCTCACCTCCGAAGAAACACAGCTCCTACACCGGATGCAAAACGAGCTCAAAACCCTCGCTTCCGGCCGCTGGCTGTGGGTGGGCGGTAGCAACTGGATTGAGCAACCAGAGAACTTTTCCGGCGCCTATAATTGCTCCTCAACCAATATTATCGACTGGCGGGCCTTTGGCTTGTTGATGGATTTGGCAATGATGGGCTGCGGCACCGGTGCAGTTTTGGAACCCAAATACATCAACCAATTGCCACCGATTAGCAACCGCTTAACCGTGACAATGCAAGGTGAAATCGGCTCTACACCCGCTGAATTGCGCCGTCAAGAAACCGAAGTAAAAATAGCTGAAAAAACCGCAACTATTTATGTCGGAGATTCCCGTCAAGGTTGGGTGAAATCCTATCAAGCTTTGTTGGAATTGTCCACAGATGAAAGATTTGCCGGAGAAGTTCAAGTTTACATCGATTTGAGCGATGTCCGCCCCGTGGGAGAGCCTTTAAAAGGTTTTGGTGGAGTCGCAAATCCAGTCAAATTGCCTGACCTTTATCAACGTTGCTCAGCAATTTTGAATAAAGCTTTCGGACGGCAGTTGAATTCAGTTGAATGCTGCGTATTGATAGATGAAGCTGCGGTCACAATTGTGGCTGGTAATATTCGGAGATCCGCCGGAATTCGTCAGTTTACTTTTGATGACGAACTGGGAGCAAATGCTAAAAACAACTTGTGGCAACAAGACGATCAAGGCAACTGGAAAATAGATCCAGAACGCGATGCTTTGAGAATGGCCAACCATACCCGTGTTTTCCATGCCAAACCGACATTAGAAGAATGTATTGATGCTGTTCGCAAACAGTATTATTCTGGTGAAGGTGCAATTCAATGGGCTGGTGAAGCTGTAGCTAGAGCTAACGTTGATTTACTTTCAACACCTAGTCTTAAAATTGAGTTCTTGAAAGCTTACGACGAAGGAAAAGCTAAACAGTGGTTGCAGGAACGCTATCCTGACATGACTGCGGAAGAATTAGAGCATCGGTCAGTCCGTTTGGGCTTAAACCCGTGTGGTAAGTAATTTTGCCTCACGTTAAAAACCTCGCAAAATCGGAGAAGACTGAGATGTTAATTCCGAGGTAAGTAAGGGAATTAAAAGTCCTTTACCACCGTAGAGCGTACCAGGTGAACCTTCTTAATTGAAGAACATAATCCTGGCAAGAGTGCGGGGCATTTACAACTAAAGTAAATGAAAAAGTACGCCGAGCTACAGATAAAATGGAATCTGTAGAACTAGAGGATAAAAAGCCTTTAGGATAACAAAACTGGAAATTATTGGCTCTAACTTCCACTGTGTCAGTGGCGACACTTTGCTAATTACTAAAGACGGACTACATCAAATAAAGGATGTTGTTGGAAGTGAAATCGAAATTTGGAATGGTCAAAGATGGAGCTCCGTCACACCATTTCAGACAGCGAGTAATACCAAGGTTGGACGACGCAAACTTTACCGTGTAAAGTTTGCTGATGGTACTTATCTGGATGCCACAGAATATCATCGTTTCTTTGTCAAGGATCGCTTTGGTAAAGTTTACCAAGAAGTTCAAACCAAAGACTTGATGGATACAAGTCGATATAGCATTCATACTGAACCTTTTACAATTCAGTACGAAGATGGCATGAATATCGATTCAGGTTATGCTTACACTTTGGGTGTGGCTGTAGGAGATGGAACTACAGACCAAAATGACAATGCAAAAGTTCGACTTTACGAAGGCAAAATGGCATTGTCAGTAGCAGGAAATAAGTCGCCTGAAAGAAACTATGACTATTTACCTGCTTTCACAGATGTAACTAACTTGAGCTTTTCTGGAGAATTTCTGAAAAGTTTGAAAGTTAACCCGGAAGCACTAAATGTAATTGCGAGTTGGAATCGGCAAGCAATTTTACATTTTATTGCTGGATTAGCCGATACGGACGGATCGAATACCAATAGTAATGGTATCAGAATTTATCTTTCCGATCGCGATCGGGCTTTCAGAGTTCAGTTACTTTTGACCAAGTGTGGCATTAGCTCATCGCTAAATCTTTGTGCTCATCAAGGATCAGTCACTAATTACGGTGTCCGAAGCCGGGATTTGTACTACTTGCAAATTACTGACTGTGGTGAAATTCCTTGTCAGCGGTTAGATGTGAGCAAAGGGACGAAGGCTAAAGGTAAAGGTAAATGGCAAGTTGTCAGAAGTGTCGAAGAATTACCAGGATTGCATGATACTTACTGTTTCAATGAACCAGAGTTTCATAAGGGAGTTTTCGGCAATACCCTAACTGGAAACTGTAATCTTTCTGAGGTTCACCTCAATCAAATCGACCCTTACAACTTCAAAGAACAAGAAGAAGCTTTCACCGCCGCAGGTTTATCTGTCGCGGTACTTCTCAATCACAAATTTAGCGAACCTCGCTATCAATATAGCCGCGAATTAGACCCGATTGTCGGCGTATCTTTCACGGGATTATTCGATTTCTTCGTTCATGCTTTTGGCGTTGAGTGGCTGCGCTGGTGGGTGGAAGGTCGCCCGCAAACTGCACAGGGAATTGCGTTTAAACAGCGGGAAGAAGAGTATTTGACTGGTTGGCGGGAAATTGTGAATCGCGTAGTATGGGATTATTGCGATCGGCATTCATTGAAACGCCCCAATCGCTGCACAACCGTCCAACCATCGGGTACAAAATCTCTACTGACAGGTGCTTCTCCCGGCTGGCATCCCCCCAAATCCCAGCGTTTCATTCGCCGAATCACTTTCGGCAAAAACGACCCTGTAGCCCTCGCCTGCATCGACTACGGATACAACGTAATTCCGTCCCAATCTGACAAAGATGAAAACGGTAATTTGCTGAACAATCCCTTTGACGAACGCTGTACAGAATGGCTAGTAGAAATACCCGTGGCTGTCAGTTGGGCGGATTTACCCGGTGCTGATGAAATTGAGATCAACAAATTCTCAGCGGCGGCACAAATGGACTTTTATATGCAAGTGCAAAAGTTCTACGTGCGGCACAACACCAGCGCGACGATTGAGTTGCGAGAAAATGAAGTTGAAAGTTTGGGTACGCGGATTTATGAAGCGATTCGCGATGACGAAGGCTACATTTCGGCTGCACTTTTGTCTCGGTTTGATGCCCTAGAAACTTTCCCACGTTTGCCTTTTGAACCGATCGCAAAAGCAACTTACGAGACGATGTTGAAAGATGTTTTAGTGCGCCGTCAAATCGATATTTTTCAGGTGGCACTGAGTCGTTATGACTTGGGTGAAATGATGGATTCGGGGCCTGCGGGTTGCGATTCCGATAAGTGTTTGATGCCTGAGACTAAGACTATGTAATCGCCTTTTATTAAATCCCCCAAAAATGGGGGATTTTTTATGTTTAATTTCAGGTTGACAAAATCGTAGGGGCGGGTTCACCAACCATAATTGCCTAAAAGTAACAATCTCGTAAACCCGCCCCCACCCAACGAATAATTGTCAGATCGTGTCCGATAAATCGCGCATAATATATAAGCCGGGGCGGGTTTTTGAAATTGTCGGTTTTTGGCAAATATTGTTGGTGAACCCGCCCCTACAAGATCGTGGTCAATCGATCGGACATGATATCACTAGAAAAGAAAGAACTCATTTACAATTCTGAATTAAACGGAAATGATATAACAGCCCGATCGTACAATTAAAACTAGCCTGTTTTTTAGAATATGAAAATTCGCTGTATTGCCAACAAAGGAGCTGACCTGCCGGAAAATTATCTAAATCCACCGCTAGACATTACCAAAGAAACTGAATTTAAATTGATAGTCGGTAAAGAGTATACTGTCTATGCTATCTCCCAATGGCAAGGAAATTTAGAATACTATATTTGCGATGAGCGCTATACTTATTATCCTCTAGAGAATCCAGCCCCGTTATTTGAGATAGTTGATGCCAGATATTCTCGGTACTGGCAAGTGCAATTAGCAACTAACGGTTTGTTAGAGATTGCTTTTGAACATTGGTTCTCCATACCTAATTTTTACGATCAACTAACTGACGGAGAAACAGAAACTGTTTTGATTTTTGAGAAAATCAAAGAACTCATGGATGCTGAAGCTGCAATTCCTCAACCCCAACCTTTCTCCGTTGAGGAATTGCTCGCGATGCCGACCTTGCAACCCGACAAACTCGCAAAAGTACCTGGTTGAAATTATGTCTGACAATCAAAATAAACCTAGAGAATACGATGCCGTCAAGGGCGGTCAAAATTCAATTCCGGTCAATGCTGCTGTACTCGGAGGCATCGCCGGCGTTAAACGCCGCTTAGCCTCGTCCGCGATCGAAGTTAGAATCGCCGCACTCTCTGAAGCGCTGAAATATGGAGAAGCAGGGTTAGATTTGATAATTGGAGCATTGCAGGATGAGTCAATGCAGGTGAAATCTGCTGCTTTTTTACTGCTGAAAGATCGGGATGAGGAGAATATAAAACAATGTTTACAAAACCATTTTCCTCTCTTTGGGTTTTATGTTATCACAGTCGATGCGGATGGACAAAAAAACAGTCGTCGTAAGTCATTTGCTCGATTTTTTCCAGAAGATTTAGGTAATGGTATTGTACTGGAAATGGTTTACATTCCCGGTGGCACATTTATGATGGGTTCCCCCAACGACGAAGCAGGACGAGAGGATGACGAAAGCCCGCAGCATCAAGTCACAGTACCAGCTTTTTATGCAGGGAAATACCCCATCACTCAAGCACAGTGGGAAGCCGTCATGGGAAACAACCCATCGTACTTGAAAGGTGAAAAACTTCCTGTTGAATGTGTATCCTGGTATGATGCTGTCGAATTTTGTGAGAAACTGTCGGAAACAACTGGGAAAACATATCGCTTACTGAGTGAAGCGGAATGGGAATACGCCTGTCGTGCGGGTACAACAACCCCATTTCATTTTGGCGAAACGATTACCCCGGAATTAGTCAACTACATAACCGAATCAAACGAACCCACAGATGTGGGGAGTTTTCCCCCCAATGCTTTTGGGTTGTACGATATGCACGGGAATGTTGAGGAATGGTGCAGCGATAAATGGCTTGACAATTATGATGGTGCACCGACTGACGGAAGTTCTTGGGAATCAGGAAACAATTGTCGGATGTTGCGCGGTGGTTCGTGGGCCAACGATCCGAGCAATTGCCGATCGGCTGTTCGTAGCTGCGAACAGCCGATCTATGGCGAGAGATTCAACGGTTTTCGGGTTGCGTGTGTTGCTGCACAACCACCAACACCAAATAAAATCATAGCTGACGAAAAACTAAGTCCAGCAGAGACCTTTCAATTTGAAGTCATCACACTCTACCAATGGGGAAGGATCGTCAAAACAGAACAGCGACAAGCCGAATACTTTAGTGAAAACCTAGGGCGCGGTGTCAGCTTAGAAATGGTAAAGATTCCCGGCGGCACATTTACGATGGGCCCCCCTGACATCTACACAGTTAGTGGCGATCGAATTCCGCAGTATCGAGTCACAGTACCGACATTTTATGCAGGTAAATACGCCATCACCCAAGAACAGTGGGAAGCAGTTATGAGAAACAACCCATCGTGCTTTAAAGGTGAAAAACGTCCTGTAGAAAATGTATCCTGGTATGATGCTGTCAAATTTTGTGAGAAACTGTCGCAAACAACTAGGAAAACATATCGCTTACTGAGTGAAGCCGAATGGGAATACGCCTGTCGTGCGGGTACAACAACCGCATTCCATTTTGGGGAAACCTGTCACTGTATATCTCCAGAAGTAGTCAACTATGACACAAACTACTCCACAGATGTGGGAAGTTTTCCCCCCAATGCTTTTGGGTTGTACGATATGCACGGGAATGTTTGGGAATGGTGCAGCGATAAATGGCATGATAATTATGATGCTGCACGGACTGACGGAAGTTCTTGGGAAACGGGAACAAACAATCATCGGCTGATGCGCGGTGGTTCGTTTTACAGTGATTTTAACTGTCAATCGGCTACTCGTGACCACAGTGCGCCGAACGATGTCTACTGGGCCCGCGGTTTTCGAGTTGCGTGTGTGGCTGCGTAGACTTTCTAGCTTTTTACACTTTTGCCCTTTTGCCCTTGGCGATTAGAAATCGCTTCACCTCAAAGAAAGTCCCAGCAGAGAGGGACTAAGAAAATATAACCATATTCTGCGTTATTTGAAAATATCTTTCCGCTTCTGCAACAGCAAAGTTACGGTCAAATAAACGGCGGCGTGCAATCCTAAAATTCCCCAATTCAAGGCTAAGTTTTGCCAAGTTGGTTCGTAGACGGCGCTTTTCTCGAATAACTGCGGTAGGATTGTTCGATCGGGTAATTCGATCGGCTTTGGCACCATCGCGTTCACGTTAACCAAGCTACCGTAAGCACCCACAGACCAGCGGCTTACCGTCAACCACGAGATATACTGACCGATTTTCTCGATTTTAAACAAACTTCCCAGACTGAACAAGACTCCCGAAAAAATAATTTGCGGCACTAACAGCAAAGGCAAAGCACTGTTGGCCTGACTGCCATTCTTCACAAATGCCGATACCATCAATCCCAAACTCATGCTAGCCAACAGCGTTAAAAATACTGTAATTCCCAAACCCAGCGGCCAAGCGATTATATCCGGTGACGGCTGTTTAAAACCAATTAAAATTACTGCGGTCATTAGCACTGTTTGCAACAAGGCCAATCCTCCCAGCACCAGAAACTTGGAACCGACATAGGGCAGTAAACCTAAATTCACCAATCTTTCTCGCTGGTAAACGGCTGATTCTTTGACAATTTCTTGCAGAGAACTGGACAAACCTACCCAAATAGCTGCCGATGTAAATACAAACAAAATTCGCAAAGCTAAAAAAGCCAGCGCTGGATCGTCTGCTGTTCCGGTAACTAGCGGTTCTATATCTTTGATTCCGGCTAGCAAAATCGGGCAAACAGCAGCAGTTAACAGTCCTAAACCAACGTTAACTGGGTCGCGTAAAGTTAGCTTGAAATAGCGATCGGCGAGGATAAACAGTTGTTTGATTGGGGAAACTTTGGCGGGTTGGGGAAGTTTGACTGGAGGTGCTTGTTTTTGCGGTGCTTTTGGACTTAAGGGCGCGGTTATGTACCGCTGGTAATAGGCGGAATTCCGATAGGTATTCGCCCATTCTTTGATGACCTTTTCGCCGATTTCTAACTCGTTATAAATATTGGCAAAGTCTGCTTGATGAACTCCAAAGAAATTTGCAGCATCTGCGGGCGGGCCGAAGTAGCAAAGGTAGCCGTTGCGGCCGAGAAAAACTAGGCGATCGCACAAATTGACATTTGCCGTAGCGTGCGTCACCAAAACCACCGTCCGACCTTTATCTGCCAAATTCCGCAGCAGTTCCATCATCTTTTTATCCAGCCCCGGATCTAGTCCAGAAGTTGGTTCGTCCAAGAAAAACAACTTCGGATCTGCAAGCAATTCGACGCCGATGCTAACCCGCTTTCTCTGTCCGCCACTAAGGTCTTTTACAAGGGTTTTTCGCTTGTCCAACATCTCAATATCGGTCAGAGTTTTTGTCAAAACTTGCTCGACATCGACATCCGGCGGCAAGCGCAATTTAATTGCGTAAGTTAGGGCTTCTGTAACTGTTAATTCGCCGTGGACTATATCATCCTGAGGCACGTAACCGATTAAAGAACTGTAGCATTCAAAGTTTTTCCGCAATTCGTCGCCGTTGACGTAAACGGCGCCACGATTTGTGGTTTCAATTCCCAGCAAGGTTCGCATTAATGTGGATTTCCCCGCGCCGCTTCCTCCGACTAACGCCACTAACTGTCCGGGTTCAATTACTAGGGAAATATCGTTGACAAAAGGTCGGTTTAAGTTAATTGCTTCTAAGCCGATCGCGTTTCCCGGATCGATAACTGTTAATTCTTCATTTTGATAAATTAGCAGAAAAGGGCCGATGCGAATTTTGGCGCCTTCGGTTAAAACGGCTGTTTTTTGGATGCGTTGGCCGTTAATAAATACGCCGTTAGCGCTGGTGTCTGTGAGAATGTATTCTCCGCGTTTGTTGGCGTCGATCGCACAATGGCTGCGGGAGACGATCGGCGAATTTAACTCTAGCGTAGAAGTGCGATCGCGCCCCAAGACGACCGATCGATTTCGCAGAGACACAGACTCCCGCGAACCCAAAACGGCCAGCGCCGGACTTCCGGGATTGAAATAACTCACCCGCACCGGATTTCTCAAATCCGTACCAATCCGCAACTCGATTCCGTGTCGCAAAACGCAGCCTTGAGTCGGAGTTACAGGAGTTTCAGTCGGAAGCACAAATAACCCGCTACTGCTGGGTTTGAGGCCGTCGCCGTCATAGATGCGATAGTCGTCCCCTTCTTGGCGCAAAATCGCTTGACATCTCGACAGCTTCTCCCAATCTTTGGGAACCAGCAAGTCAGCTTGTTGGGGATTTCGTCCCAGTACGTGTTCAGTCTTGGTCAGTTCCAAGCGTACCACTTCGCCTTGATAGTCGATTTCTAAATAGGGGCTGGCGATTAAGTTTGTTTTCTTATGGGTTTGACCTGTCATATGATTTTAGATTTTAGATTTTAGATTTTAGATTTTAGATTGTGCGAGAATTTAGTACCCAGCATCCAGCGTGCCAGCTTTTTTAGTGCGATCGTCCCCGATCGCACAGGTGATATAAGACTCCCGAGCGTCCCAGCTCGCACTCCAACAAAAAAATGCTTTTTACAAAAATGAGATTCTCTCATTCAGTATTCAAAACATGAGTAATGTTATATCATGTTTAATAATCAATGCTGACAAGCACCGCACTAATTCCAAGCTATCCCCAATTCGGATAGCTTTCAGGAAGCTGCTTTGGCACGAGATACTATTTCTACCAAGCTAATTCCTCCATACCATGAGCTACTGCATTAATCCCAACTGCCGCCATCCAGAAAATCTTGACACTATCAATTTTTGCCAAACTTGCGGATCTGAGTTGCTAATCAACGCACGCTATCGGGTAATTGCTGTTTTGGGACAAGGAGGATTTGGTAAAACTTTTGCAGTCAGAGACAGAGACGGTACTCAGAAAGTGTTGAAAGTTCTGATGAACAACGATACTCTAGGTGTGGAACTTTTTCAGAGAGAAGCTCACGTTTTGCAGCGGCTGAAGCATCCGGGACTCCCGACAGTTGAATCTGAAGGCTATTTTACTTTCAGAGTTAAGGGTACTGATAAATCTTTGCACTGTCTGGTGATGGAGAAAATTGAAGGTAAAAATTTGCAGCAGTGGTTGGAAGCTCATAATTACCAACCTATTTCTTCGGAACTAGCTATTGACTGGTTGACACAACTGACGGAAATATTGAATCTCGTTCACAATCAAAATTATTTTCACCGAGATATTAAGCCGCAAAATGTCATGTGCCGGTCGAACGGAAAATTAGTATTAATTGATTTTGGGGCGGTGCGGGAAGTTACAGAAACTATTCAGAGAGCAACTGGAGAAGTAACTCGCATTTCTTCGATGGGTTACACTCCCGAAGAACAAAAAAAGGGCAAGGCTGAGCCACGTTCTGATTTTTTTGCTTTGGGCCGGAATTTTGTGTATTTGCTGACGGCTCAAGAACCGAGAAATTTGCAGGAAGATCCGCGATCGGGTAAATTGATTTGGCGGAATGTGGCGACTCAAACATCGAAGCCGCTAGCAGATTTGATTGATGATTTGATGGCTTATTTTCCGAAAGACAGGCCAAAAGATACTCAAGTTCTTTTGCAGCGACTTGGTAAACTGAGCGATCGCCCGCCATCGCCATCTCCCGATCGCAGAACTCGTAGATTTGCTTTGGGATGGAAGCCGGCTTTAATGGGACTCGGAGTTGCTGGGGCGATCGCCATTTCCGCCTTCGCAATCCAACATTTCTCTAAAACTCAAGTTGAAAATTTATTAAGTTATCAAAGTTCGACCCATCAGTTTAAAATCAAATACCCTGAAAAGTGGGAAAAACAAGAGTTACAAAATCCAGTAATTAACGATGTGGTTGTATTCATAGCCCCCAAAAAGAACACCGCTGATGCTTATCAAGAACAAATTACTGTCAGCATAGAAGATTTGCCAAAACCGATGTCTCTCGATGAATACAATCAATCGTCTCTCAAGCAAATTAAAACAAATTTTACTGATGTTAAAATTTTAGAAGAAAATCCTAAAACGATTGCTAATCATCGAGGTTATACAGTTGTTTTTGATGATAAAGACGGACAAACCAATACCAAAAAAATGCAAACTTGGACGTTGATGAATAATAAAGCTTACGTGATTACTTACACTGCGGAGAAATCAGAGTATTCGGACTATTTGAAAACGGCTGAAAATATGATGAATTCCTTTGAGATTAACTAATTCAGTTGTTTGTAGTAAGGACTTTAGTCCTGATTCTAGGATCGCGAGTCTAATACCAATTTTCAACGAAATAACAATATTCTTGTTCCCCCCTTTAACAAGGGGGGGCTAGGGGGGGTCTTCGAGTATTGTACAACTTCAGATAAATGGTATAACAATCGCGACCGGAGACGATCGCACTGTTAAAAAAAATACTTTTTGCACTCCTTCATATCAAATCCACTCTTCATCAGAATGATTCATCTCTCTATCCTCTCCCTCTGTGTCCTCTGCGGCCTCTGCGGTTTAATCATTCCGGTAAAACCAGAATTAATATGAAATACTGATTCTTTTACGCTGAACATTTCTCAACATAGCTGTGCAATGCTGGAGATGTAACGATCGCAATTCCGTCATGGCTGACAGAACAGGTCGAATCCGACAAAGCACGTAACAGGATATTACGTGCG